>JACCUL010000393.1 GCA_013811855.1 Acidimicrobiia bacterium | reverse complement strand
GCGTTGCCGGTCAAGGGCCCCGACCCACCGGCCGTCGGGGTCAGCGATGGCGGGGGCGCGGCCGCAGGGCGGTGATCCAGATGTGGGCCGGGTGGCCGAGGTAGAACGCCGGGGAGGCCATCGGGCGTCGTGGAGTGGTGCCTCGTGTCTGCATGGTGCCAGCATCGACAGATGCGGTCGCCGAAGGTTGGAGAGAGGCTGCAGATCGTGTGGAGAACGCCTCATCTCGCGAGAGGTGTGCCGTGAGCCGGATCGCCGACGCCGCCCGGGCGACCGGCCGTCGTCCGGCCGACGGCGACCCCGCCCGAGAGCCTGCCCCGCTGGCGTTCGACGTCGCCGCTCGCGACGCCGAGATCGCTCACGCCACGCTGCGCGCCGACCGGCTGGCCCGCTTCCGCGCCGAGCTGATCCGCCACGACTACGGCGCCGCGCTACTCAGCGACCCGATCAACATCCGCTACGCCACCGGCGCCCGCAACATGGCCGTGTGGACGATGCACGCGCCCGGCCGCTACGCCTTCGTGCCGATCGACGGACCGGTCGTGCTGTTCGAGTTCGCCACGTCGAAGCACGTCCACGAGGGGCTCGACACGATCGACGATCTGCGCGACAGCGTCTCACCGTTCTACTTCCTGGCCGGCCCGCGCGCCGCCGAGATGGGCGCGAGGTGGTCACGGGACATCATCGAGCTGACGCGCGAGCACGCCGGGCCCGATCGTCGGCTCGCCGTCGACCGGTGCGAGCCGTGGCTGGCCCGGCACCTGGAGAACGCGGGGATCACGCTGCTCGACGCCCAGGCTCCGGCCGAGCTCGCCCGCATGATCAAGACGCCCGAGGAGCTGCAATGCCTGCGACTCTCGATGGACGTCTGCGACGTCGCCGTCGCGCGCATCCGCGAGGCGCTGCGGCCCGGCCTCACCGAGAACCAGCTCTGGGCGGTCCTGCACGAGACGAACATCGCGCACGACGGGGAGTGGGTCGAGTGCCGCCTACTGGCCAGCGGACCGAGGACCAACCCGTGGTTCCAGGAGTGCGGCAACCGGGTGATCGAAGCCGGCGATCTGGTCGGGTTCGACACCGACATGATCGGCCCCAACGGGTACGTCGCCGACATCTCACGGACGCTGGTGTGCCCGGGGCGAGCGCCCACGGCGGAGCAGCGCCGGCTGTACGAGACCGCGCAGGACCAGGTCCTCACGAACATCGACACCATCCGGCCGGGGATGACGTTCCGCGAGTTCAGCGAGCGGTGTTGGCCGGTGCCCGACCAGTACCTCCCGAACCGCTACATGCTGATGGTTCACGGCGTCGGGTTGGTCGACGAGACTCCGGCCATCGCCTACGCCGTCGACTTCCCGGATTGGGGCTACGACGGCGTCATCGAGGAGGGCATGGTGCTGTGCGTCGAGAGCTTCATCGGCGAGGTCGGCGGCCGGGAAGGCGCGAAGCTCGAAGAACAGGTGGTCGTCACCGCGACCGGCGCCGTCGCCATGTCGAGCTCGCCGCTCGTCGACGCGCTCGAGGTGTAGCAGGGCCCGGTCGACACGTCCGCCCGGGGTTCAGCTCGCCGACTGCCAGAGCCCCATCAGGTTGCCTTCGCTGTCGCTGAAGTAGGCGGCGAAGCCCATGTCGCCGACGGCATCCTTGGCGCGGACCGTCTTGCCGCCATGCGCCTCGACGTCGGCGAGAGCGGCGTCGACATCGTCGACGTCGATGGTGATCACCGGCGACTTCACATCCGCCTGGCGGGTGAACATCCCGCCGTTGATGAAGCCCGGCTCGCCGGGCATCCCTTGGTCGCCGACCGGCCCGGTCATCGCCATGTGGTAGTCGAGCTCGGGCATGCCCTGGACCTGCCATCCGAAGACGTCACGGTAGAAGCCCGTTGCCCGCTCCGCATCGTCGAACGGCACCTCGAAGTGCACGACTCGTCCGGTCATCACGTACCTCCTCGACATCGACGGGATCACCCCCAGCGTAGGTCGAAGGCGGGGACGGTGTGGTCCTCAGAGACGGCCATCACTGGCCATCCGCCAGTAGTGGCGACCGAGCGGGGTGAGGCGGCACGGCAACGACTGCATGGCCGCGAAGTACAGGTGCTCGACACCCACCGGCTCGACCAGTCGCGCGCCGCGGCAGCGCTGCAGCAGCTTGAAATCGGCCTCGTGCGCGGCGTCGCCGAGCCCGGCGGTCGGCTCGTAGGACGGATCGAGCGGCAGCTCGGCATCGACCAGGGCGAAGAGCTCGGGCAGGCGCCGCAGCTCGGCCGGGGCCACCCACGGCCGACAGTGCCGGAGGTCGCGCAGCCGGTCGACGTTGGACTTGAACGTCGGCCGGGGGCTGAACGCACCGAACGACTCGGAGAGGTAGGCGTAGAGACCGGCCAGCGTGACCTTGCCGAGCACGTCGGCGGCGCCGCCCTCGAGTGCCCCGCACAACGCCTGGGAGAAGACGCCTCGGGCCCGCACCTCGACGGCCGGTTGGTCGCTGCGACTGGCGGTGAGGATCGACACGCCGTCGCGCAGGACGGCGTGCGCGGCACCGAGCTGCGGCACGCCGGCCGCGGCGCCGGAGTAGCAGCAGTCGAGGACGATGAGGACCTCGGGCACCTTGGAGCCGGTCACCTGGCCCATGACCTCGGAGAACCCGACGCCCCAGGCGTGCTCGACACCATCGGTGGTGACGAGCGTGACGTCGTTGCCGGTGTTGATGCCGTGGCCGGCGAAGTACAGGAGGGCCACATCGGCGCCCGGTGCGAACAGGTCGGCCAGCGCTTGCAGCAACGCCGGCCGGCCGACGCGCCCCGGCGGGCCGGTCAGCAGCTGGCACTCGAAGTTCGGACTGTCGTCGTCGTTTCGAGCCAGCAGCGGACGGACCGCGGTCACGTCGTTGACGCAGCCCGCCAGGGGCCGCACGTTGTCGTACTCGTCGATCCCGATGAGCAGGGCGCGCTTCATGTCGCCATCACCACCGCCGCCGGCCGAGGTCGAGCCGGCGACGGCGGACTCGACATCGCGCGACCCGTCCACCGGACCCGGTCCCGTCCCACCGCTCAACTGGCGAGCCGGCTCTGGGCCAGCGCGGCAAGTCGACGGGTCTGGCCGCGGTCCGACACGAGGCTGACGCGCGTCGTCGTCGAGCCGTTCGAGTCGGTGCTCGTCGACCGGTGGATCCGGTCGGTCACGGCGAGGATCGCCACGCGGGGACTCGAGGTGGCGTTCGGCGATCCGTCGGCCATCGCCGACCAGATCACGTGGATCCGCTCGACGAGGAACTTGAGGTTGCTGCTCGGATCGGCGAGCAGGACGACGTGCTCGATCGGGAACCGGTCGACGATGCGCTGCAGCTCGTGATGGGTGCCCTCGTGGTCGTCGGTGAAGCCGGAGAGATCCACGACGGCGAGGTCGACCGACGCCAGTAGGTCGTCGATGGCCGACCGCCAGAACCGCCCGTGGCACAACACGGCGACCATCGGGTAGCTCCCGTACTTGTCCTTGACGCGGACCTTGGACGGCGCCACGCCGACGACCGAGCGGCGCCCTTTGCCGATGGCCCGCCACCCCACCTGGGACACGGCTGCCACCAGCTCCTGGCGCGAGTCGACGAAGAGGTCGCCCAGCGCGCCGTCGCGCCGAGCCTGCTTGAGCTCGGCCGGCGTCACCGATGTCGCGCTGCGCAGCGC
>JACCUL010000372.1 GCA_013811855.1 Acidimicrobiia bacterium | reverse complement strand
GCTCGCCGCCGCCGTCGAGGCTCGCTCGGACCTCGCGTTGCGAGCCCGACCGGACGCCATGCTCGTCGCCTTCGGCGCCGCCGACGACACGCGGCTCGACATTTTCGCCGTGGCCGACGCGCTGTGGCGCCAGGGCTGGTACCTCGACCGCCAGTCCCCTCCCCCATCGCTGCACTGCACCGTCAACGCCGTCCACGACGGCCGTATCGACGACTTCCTGGCCCGCGCTCGACGGCGCCGTCGCCGAGGCCCTGCTCGCCGCCCGGCCCGGTGCCGCCGGTGCCTACAGCACCATCGAGTGATCCGGTGATCGTCGACATCCAGGTCAGCGCGGCGACCAACCCCTGGCCGGTGCTGCGCGACGCCACCCTCGCCGCCGAGCACGCCGGCTACGGCGCGGCGCTCGTCTACGACCACCTCGCCGGGGCGACCCTGGGCGGCTCGACCATGCTCGAGCCGTTCGCGCTCCTCGGGGCGCTGGCCGTGGCCACGACGGGCATCGAGCTCGGGACCTCCGTCATCAACCTCGGCCTGCGTTCGCCGGCTGCGGTTGCGTCGGCGGCGTCCAGCGTGGCCACCATCTCGGGACGCCACGTCCACCTCGGTGTCGGCGCCGGCGCGTCCCCCTCCAGTCGCTTCGCCGCCGAGCTCCACGCCGTCGGCCACCAGATCCCTTCGAGCATCGCGGCTCGCCACGTCGTCGTGGAGCAGGCGTTCGACATCTTCGACGCGGTGTGGTCGCCCGACCGACCCGACGAGTTGGGCACGTTCCCGTCGCCCGACCTGCGGCCGACGATCGTGGTCGGGCTCCACAGCCGCCACCTGGCTGAGCTGGCCGGTCGCCGGGCCGACGGCGTCAACGTGCCGTGGTCGAGCGCCCGCCGCGACGAGCTGATCGACGTGGCCCGCGGCGCCCGCCCGAACGACTCGTCGTTCGTGGTGACGACGTGGACGCGCTGGGCGCCCGAGCTGCTCGACCCCGAACATCCCGACCGGCGGACCATGGACGCCACCGGCATCGATCGCCTCGTGCTCGCCGTCCTTGACCGCGCCGACGTCGACCGGATCGCCCGCCACCGCGTCATGTGAGGAGCGCCGAGGACTTTTTCGCGATCCGGTTCAACCTTTCGGCCCGGCGGCGCATCTCATGTGCAGCGGTGGCGGGAGGGACGGCGGAGACGGCGGAACGAACGGCGGTTGGCACCTTCCCCCGGGGCCAGCCGCCGTTCTGCGTCTCGGCGGACTGGTGGCGCTAGCTTGACGCCGCTGCCGACGCCGCTCGGGCGAACCGGGACGCGGCCGCCAGCCGACCGCACCGATGCACCACTCCCCTGCCCCGTCCAGCCGGCCGACGTTGGACGAACTGGTCGCCCACGACGAGTTCGCGGCTCGCCACATCGGTCCGAGCGACGACGACGTGGCCGCCATGCTCGAAGTCCTCGGGCTGGGTTCGCTCGACGAGCTGCTCGTCGACACGGTGCCCGACGGCATCCGGTCCTCCGACGCCCTGGCCCTGCCGGCCGCCCGCTCGGAAGCGGAGGTGCTCGCCGCCCTGCAGCGGTTCGCCGCCGCCAACCAGGCCCGGACCAGCCTCATCGGCATGGGCTACACGGGCACGCTCATCCCGCCGGTGGTCCTGCGCAACGTGCTCGAGAACCCGGCCTGGTACACGGCGTACACGCCCTACCAGCCGGAGATCAGCCAAGGTCGACTGGAGGCCCTGCTCAACTTCCAGACGATGGTCAGCGAGCTGACCGGCCTCCCGGTCGCCAACGCTTCGCTGCTCGACGAGGCCACCGCGGCGGCGGAGGCCATGGCGATGGCGCGGCGCCTGTCGAAGTCCGGTTCCCACCGCTTCGTCGTCCACGACGACACCCACCCGCAGACGATCGCCGTCCTGGCGACACGTGCCGAGCCGGTCGGCATCGAGCTCGTCGTCGGTGACGTGGACGAGCTCGACGCCGGCTGCTTCGGTGCGTTGTTCAGCTTGCCCACGTCGACCGGCGCCGTCGTCGACTGGCGAGCATCGATCGACGCCGCCCACGACGCCGGTGGGCTGGCCGTCGTCACGACCGACCCGCTGGCTTGCGTGCTCATGACGCCACCAGGTGAGCTCGGGGCCGACATCGTCGTCGGGTCGGCGCAGCGCTTCGGCGTGCCGATGGCGTACGGCGGCCCGCACGCCGCGTTCATCGCTACCCACGAGTCAGCGGCGCGCGCCCTGCCGGGACGGCTGGTCGGGGTCAGCACGGACACCGCCGGGCGGCCGGCGCTGCGCCTCGCCCTGCAAACGCGCGAACAGCACATCCGGCGGGAGAAGGCGACGTCGAACATCTGTACCGCCCAAGTGCTGCTGGCCAACATCGCCGGCTTCTACGCGGTGTACCACGGTCCCGTCGGGTTGGCGCGCATCGCCGAGCGGACGCACCGGCTGACCTCGATCGCCGCTCAAGCCCTGCGCGACGGGGGCCGGCGCCTCCGCCACGACACGTGGTTCGACACGTTGACCGTCGACGGTGTCGACGCCGACGCCGTCCTGCGCGTCGCCAGGGATCTCCGGCTCGACCTGCGACGCGTCGACGCCGGCAGCGTCGGCCTCACGTTCGACGAGACGTCGACCCTCGACGTCGTGTCGAGGGCGCTCGACGTCTTCGGTCTGTCGGTGGCGCGGGAGGCGATCGATGCCGTGCCGTCGGGCCTGCCCGACTCCAGCCGCAGGACAGACAGGCTGCTGACCCAGACCGTCTTCAACCGGTACCACACCGAGCACGAGATGCTCCGCTACCTGCGCCGGTTGGCCGATCGCGACCTGGCCTTGGACCGCACGATGATCCCCCTCGGGTCGTGCACGATGAAGCTCAACGGGACAACCGAGATGGCCTCGATCACATGGCCCGAGTTCGCCGAGCTGCACCCGTTCGCGCCGGACGACGACGCCGCCGGCCTGCGCCGCCTGATCGGCGAGTTGGAGACATGGCTGGCCGAGATCACCGGCTACGACGCCGTCTCCGTGCAGCCCAACGCCGGCAGCCAGGGCGAGCTGGCCGGACTG
>JACCUL010000363.1 GCA_013811855.1 Acidimicrobiia bacterium | reverse complement strand
GGTCCGACTCGATCGCCGATCCGAACGACTCGCATGGCTCGCCGAGACGCTGCCAACGCTCGCGGGGTCGGGGATCATCTACTGCCTCACCGTGCGCGACAGCGAGACGGTCGCGGCGTGGCTCACGGCGCGGGGGATCGCCGTCCTGCCGTATCACAGCGACCTCGACACCGCGGCCAAGCTGCGTGCCGAAGACCGATTGATCGCCAACGACGTCAAGGCACTCGTTGCCACCGTAGCGCTCGGCATGGGCTTCGACAAGCCCGACGTCAGCTTCGTGATCCACTTCCAGTCGCCGGGCTCGCCGGTCAGCTACTACCAGCAGGTCGGGCGCGCGGGGCGGGCCCTCGCCGCCAGCTGCGGCGTGCTGCTGCGAGGTGCCGAGGACGAACGGATCCAGAACCACTTCATCGATCGCGCCTTCGCCGCGCCCGACGTCGTTCGAGATGTGCTCGCGGCGTTCGATCGGGCCGAGGGGCCGTTGTCGTTGAACCGGGTGCAGATCGAGCTCAACGTCAGGAGGACCACACTCGAACAGGTCCCAAGCAACTCGATGTCGACGGCGCGCTCCGACGGATCTCAGCGCAGGTGTACGAGCGAACGTTGCAGTCGTGGGAGTACCCGTCGGCGCGCGTCGACGAGGTGACTGTGGCGCGTCGCGCCGAGCAAGGGTCGATGACGGAGTACTTCTCCACGAGGGGCTGTCGCATGCGGTTCCTGGCCAACCTGCTCGACGACCCGTCGGACGAACCGTGCGGGGTCTGCGACAACTGCACGAGCATCAGCGCGTCGCGTGACCTGCCGCTCGGTCTGATCGCCGAGGCCGAAGCCTTTCTCCGCCGGCGACCGATCGTCATCCGACCCCGCAAACGCCGCTACGACGCCGGGCGGGACACGACCACCATGATCCCGACCGACGAGCAGCTCGCCGAGGGTCGGGTCCTGTCGATCTGGGGCGATGCCGGATGGGGACAGCTGGCGCGCGATGGCAAGCAGCGCGACGAACACTTCGACGACAAGTTGGTCGAGGCCCTCGCCGAGCTCGTCCGCGACTGGCAACCCGATCCGGCGCCCGAGTGGGTGGCCGCCGTGCCGTCGCGGAGGCACCCGGACCTCGTCCGGTCGCTCGCCGAACGGGTCGCCTCCCGCCTCGGCCTGCCGTGCCACGCCGTTGTCGAGAAGGTCGCCGATCGTCCCCGACAGAAGGCGCAACAGAACTCCATGCACCAACAGCGCAACGTCGCCGGCGCGTTCGTGGTCGGCGCTCCCGTGCCGCAGGCGCCGGTGCTCCTGGTCGACGACGTGTTCGACTCGGGATGGACGCTGACCGAGGTCGGACGGCTGCTCAGGCGGGCCGGAGCGACCGTGGTCTACCCTGTGGCGCTGGCCTCGTCGGCAGGACGCGACTGATGCACCACTCACCGGACAGCACCCGAGCGGCCCTGTTGCTGACGAACCGGCTCGTGTCGGTCGAGGCCCAGCCGATGACGGCCCGTGAGTTCTGGGTGCTCGTCGCGCGGGTCGACCCTGGGCTGCTGATCGACCACGATGCGCGCGGCATCGCCCAGCTCGCCGGGCTGAGCGACGACGACGCCCTGCGCGTTCGGACGTTGCTCGACGCCTCGACAGCGCTGAGCTTCGAGCAGGAGCGCCTCGCTGACGGCGGGATCACGCTGATGTCGGCCCTCGACGATCAGTTCCCCCCGAGGCTTCGCCAACGCCTCGCCGCCGCCTGCCCGCCGTTCCTCCTGGTCGCTGGTCCGCTCGAATGGCTGGGCCGACCTGGCCTGGGAGTCGTCGGTTCCCGGGATGCCGACGACGACGCCTTGACCGCAGCCAGAGAGTCGGCCGCGCTCGCCGTCCGCCACGGGTGGCCCGTCGTCAGCGGGCTCGCCCGCGGGGTCGATCAGGTCGCTATGGCGAGCGCCCTCGATGCCGGAGGCGTCGTCGTCGGCGTGCCGGCGGACGGCCTGCTGAGGGCGTCGCGCAACCCTGAGGTGCGTCGGCGCGTGCACGACGGCGAGCTGTGCGTCGTCAGCCCGTACGCGCCAGACGCGCCGTTCCGACCCGGCTCTGCGATGGGCCGCAACAAGCTCGTCTACGCCCTGTCGCGGGTCACGTTCGTCGTCTCGGCCGACGACGACACCGGTGGGACGTGGGCTGGCGCGAAGGAGTCACTGGACCGCCGATACGCACCGGTGGCGGTCTGGGCCGGGCCAGGCGCCAAGGCCGGCAACCACGCGCTCATCCGTCGCGGCGCGATCGCGGTGACCGCGCTGGAGCAGTTGCTCGATGTCGACACGGCTGTCGAGGCGCCGCCACTCCAGGAATCGTTGTTCTGACCCGCCCGGGTACCGTCGGCCGGCGATGGACCTGGCGGACTTCCAGCGGGCGATCGTCGAGACGTACGGCGAGCGGGATCGGGCCCGCGGCGTGCCGGCGACGGTGGCGTGGTTGGCCGAGGAGGTCGGCGAGCTGGCCCGTGCCGTGCGCAAGGGCACGCCGGCCGAGCAGGCGCACGAGGTGGCCGACGTCCTCGCTTGGCTGACGTCACTGGCGGCCCAGCTCGGCATCGACCTCGACGCCGCGGCGGCGCGGTACGCGAACGGTTGCCCGCGCTGCGGCGAACGGCCGTGTGGATGCCCGGCGGCCTGACGGTCAGCCGTTCGAGGCCGCTACCGGATCAACAGCTCGGCGATCTGGACGGCGTTGAGCGCGGCGCCCTTGCGGAGGTTGTCGTTGCTGACGAACAGGGCCAGGCCGCGCCGGTCGGGCACGGTCGGGTCCTGGCGCAGCCGGCCGACGAAGCTGGGGTCGCGCCCGGCGGCCTCGAGCGGCGTCGGGACATCGACCAGCTCGACGCCGGGGGCGGCGGCCAGCAGCTCCTTGGCCCGCTCGACCGGCAAGGGCCGCGAGAACTCGGCGTTGATCGACAGCGAGTGCCCTGTGAACACCGGGACCCGCACGCACGTCCCCGACACGGCGAGGTCGGGGAGGCCGAGGATCTTGCGGCTCTCGTGGCGCAGCTTCTGCTCCTCGTCGGTCTCGAACGAGCCGTCGTCGACGACGGACCCGGCGAGCGGCAGCACGTTGAAGGCGATCGGCCGGGCGAACTTGACCGGCGTCGGGAACGTCACGGCCGCGCCGTCGTGGGTCAGCTCGGCGGCGCGGTCGACGACCTGGCGGACCTGCTTGTCGAGCTCGTCGACGCCGGCCAACCCGGCGCCGGAGACGGCCTGGTACGAGCTGGCGATGAACCGCACCAGGCCGGCCTCAGCGTGCAGCGGCCACAGCACCGGCATGAACGCCATCGTCGTGCAGTTCGGGTTGGCGATGATGCCCTTGCGGGCGTCGGCGATCGCACCCGGGTTGACCTCGGCGACGACGAGCGGCACGTCGGGGTCCATGCGGAACGCCGACGAGTTGTCGATGACCGTGGCCCCGGCGGCGGCGAAGACGGGGGCCAGCTGGCGGGACGTCGAAGCGCCGGCCGAGAAGAGGGCGATGTCGAGCCCGGACGGATCGGCCGTCGAGGCGTCCTCGACCGTCACCTGGTCGCCGCCGACGGTCACGGTGGTCCCGGCCGACCGGGACGAGGCGAAGCAGCGCAGCTCGGTGATCGGGAAGCCCCGCTCGATCAAGAGGCGGCGCATGACGCTTCCGACCTGTCCTGTCGCTCCGACCACTCCAACGCGCATGGGCACGCACGATATCGACGCCCTGCGAGCCGATCGGGGGGGTTCGACGGCATCGTCGTTCTCGGTCAGCGAACCTTCACGAATCGTGCGGGTTCGCTGACGCAGAAGCGCCGGACTCGAACCAGACCGTCGTGTCGGACGGGATCGAGCCGTCGTCGTCGAGCGGCGCGCTGGCGAGCAGGACGGCCGCGCCCTTGAGGGCGTCCGGCATGGGCACGGCCGCGGCGCCGGCGTTGACGACGCACCCGAACCTTCGGTCGCGGCGGAACACGAGCACGTCGCCGTCGCTGTCCAACCAGCTCATCTCACCGTCGCCCAGCGCGTCGTGGCGCCGCCGGATGGCCAATGCGTCGCGGTACAGCCGCAACGTCGAGCCGCGGTCGTCCTCCTCGGTGGCGACCGACAGGCCGGCCCACTCGGGCGGCTGCGGCAGCCATGGGGCGCCGTCGCCGAAGCCCAGCGACGGGCCGTCGGGTGTCCACGGGATCGGGACCCGGCAGCCGTCCCGGCCGAGCCGTTCGCCGCCGGTGCGCCGGTACGTCGGGTCCTGGCGCAGCTCGTCCGGCAGGTCACCGACCTCGGGCAGACCGAGCTCCTCGCCCTGGTAGATGTACGCGCCTCCCGGCAGCGCCAGCATCAGCAGCGCGGCGGCCCGGGCACGGCGAGTGCCGAGCTCGCCACCGCCGTAGCGGGTCACGTGGCGGATGACGTCGTGGTTCGAGAGCACCCACGTCGCCGGGGCGCCGACATCGCGCAGCGCACCGATGCTGACGTCGATCGCCTCCCGCAGCGCGCCCGCCTCCCACGGGGCCAGCAGGAAATGGAAGTTGAACGCCGTGTGCAGCTCGTCGGGCCGGAGGTACTGGGCGACGCGATCGACCTCGTCGAGCCAGATCTCACCGACGAACGCCCGGTCCCCCTCGTACTCGTCGGCCACGCTCCGCCAGCCCCGGTACACGTCGTGGACGGCGTCACGGTCCCAGTGCGGGTGGCCGAATGGAGCCGGGCCGCCGGCGACGAACTGCTCGCCAAGATCGGGCATCTCCTGGTCCTTGGCCAGACCGTGCGCGACGTCGATGCGGAAGCCGTCTACCCCGCGGTCCAGCCAGAACCGCAACACGTCCTGGAACTCCTCGACCACGTCGGTGTTCGTCCAGTCGAGATCGGGCTGGGCGGCGTCGAACAGGTGGAGGTACCACTCGCCCGCCTCGCCGTCGGCCTCGATCACCCGCGTCCACGCAGGGCCGCCGAAGTTGCTCTGCCAGTCGTTGGGCGGCACGGCACCGTCAGGACCGGCGCCCTTCCGGAACAGGTACCGGGCCCGATCCTTGCTGCCGGCCGGGGCGGCGAGCGCGGCCTGGAACCAGTCGTGGGCGCTCGAGGTGTGGTTGGGGACGATGTCGACGATGACCCGCAGCCCGAGCTCGTGGGCGTCGTGGACGATGCCTTCGAGGTCGGCGAGGGAACCGAACAGCGGCTCGACGCCCCGGTAGTCGGCGACGTCGTAGCCGCCATCGACCTGCGGCGACGGGTAGAAAGGTGTGAGCCAGACGGCGTCGACACCGAGCCGACGGAGGTACGGCAGGCGGGACCGGACGCCCGGTAGGTCGCCCATCCCGTCGCCGTCGGCGTCGGCGAAGCTGCGCACGTAGACCTGGTAGATGACGGCCTCCCGCCACCACACTGACGCCCTCACGGTTCGGTACTCGGGCCGCGTCGTTCAGAGCTGGAGCCCCGGTTCGGCACGCCGGCGCCTCCAGGCGCTTCGGCGGCCGCGTTGAGATCGTCCTCGATCACCCGGGCGACCAGCCACCAGTGGGCCTTGTTGATGCCTTCGAAGTGCTCGGCCCTGGCCTCACCGACACCCCACGGCGCCGACGTGCGGGCCGGGTTGCGCCAGATGGCCACGTCCGTCAGGCGGTGCCTGATCGGGCCGACCGCCTGGTGGGGGTCGAGGCGGTTGGCCTGCCACGCCAGCCGCGTCGCCAGGCGCCGGCGGGACAGCCACGGCCCGATGGCCGGGACACGGAACAGCGCCCGGACGAGCCCGCCGACCGGCACCAGCACCGGGTCGAGGCCGGACCACGTGCGGAAGTTGAGGGCGATCCGCCCGCCCGGACGGGCGACCCGCACCGCCTCGCGCAGCAGGGCCAGCGCGTCGTCCCGATCGCAGTGCTGCAGCGTGATGTAGCTGAACACGACGTCGGCGCGGCCGTCTGGCACGGCGAGGCTGCGCCCGTCGGCGACCTCGATGGTGCGGAGTCGGCTGACGATGCCGTAGCGGGCGACGGCCTGTCGGCAGCGTTCGAGGAACCCGCCGTCGAGATCGCAGGCGTACACGATGCCGAACCGCCGTGTGAACGCGCACGTCATGCGCCCGATGCCACAGCCGATCTCGACGAGCGTCCGCGTCTCGTCGTGCTCGCTCTCCAACCCGAAGCGCTGGAGGTAGACGGGCACCTCGTTGTCACCGGTCTCGACGAACTCCTCGAGGGTCAGGGCGCCGCCGGTCTCGTTGTTGAACACCCAGCCCGTCGTCCGCACCACCTCGTCCGTATCGTCCTGCCGCTCGGTGACGCGACCGGCGACCTGCCACGGGATCAGCTTGGTCCGCCGGCGCATCTGGGGCATTGTGGCAGGAGCCTCGATGGGACGCTCTCAGCCCGTCCGGCGGGCCGCGCTCAGCGCTTCGATCAGCTCGACGGGGATGGGAAAGATGATGGTCGAGTTGTTCTCGGCCGAGATCTCGACCATCGTCTGCAGCTGGCGGAGCTGCAGCGCGCCGGGCTCGGCGGCGATCACGTGCGCAGCCTGGGCCAGCTTCTCGGAGGCGGCCAGCTCACCCTCGGCGGCGATGATCTTGGCCCGCCGCTCCCGCTCGGCCTCGGCCTGGCGGGCCATCGCCCGCTGCATCTGCGGCGGGACGCCGACGTCGCGGATCTCGACCCGGTGCACCTTGACGCCCCACGGCTCCGTCTGGGCGTCGAGGGCGATCTGCAACTCGGCGTCGATGCGGTCCCGCTCGGCGAGGAGCTGGTCGAGCTCGTGGCGGCCGACGATCGAGCGCAGTGTCGTCTGCGCCACGAGTTGCGACGCGCTGTACCAGTCGCGCACCTTGATCACCGACGCCGACGGGTCGATGACCTGGAAGTAGGCGACAGCGTCGACGGTCGCGGTCACGTTGTCCTTCGTGATCACGGCCTGCGACGCGACGGGCGCAGCGATGATCTGCAGGTTCGTGCGCACGAGCCGATCGATCACCGGGATGATGAAGAACACGCCTGGTCCCTTCGCCCCCTGCGAGCGGCCGAGGCGGAAGATGACGCCGCGCTCGTACTCGTTGACGATCTTGATCGACGACGCCAGGAGCAGGATGGCGATGACGGCCACGACGATCAGCACGGCGATGGCGGGTTGCATGAGACCTCCGGTCTACAGGGGTGGTGTGCGGGGTGCCGGCCACTGGCCGGCGGTGGACGTGTCGGCCACGGCCAACGTGCTGCCGTGCGTGCCGACGATGGTCACGACCTGACCGGCGGCGAGCGGGAGTGGGAGGGCCGCGGCCGCCGTCCAGCGGGTCCCGTCGAGCACGACCACGCCGGCCGTGCCCTGCCAGCGGTCGACGACGGCGAACCGCCCGACGAACGCCTCCATCCCGACGTCGGACGGGCGCTGCATCAGCCGTACGGCGGCGTCGTGGACCCGCGGGAAGCCGAGGGCCATGAGCGCGGTGGCGGCCGCGGTCACGAGGAGCGAGGCGAGGTCCTCGTTGGCGATGGCGAAGCCGAGGCCGCCCGCGGCGAACGCCGCCGCCGCGGCCAGCTCACCGACGGGCGTGCGCCGGCGCATGGCGATCATCGCCACCCACACGATCATGGCCAGCACCGGTCCGAGCAGCGGCCACCACGTGGCATCCTGCTCGCCGATCCCGGCGATGGCGAGGACGCTGGCGGCCAAGGCGATGGCGCCGGCGAGGCCGAGGGTGGGCAAGGCGATCTCGACGATCACCGCCAGCGTGGCGATCGTGACCGCCACCAGCACCACGCTGGGCTCGTCGAGCAGCAGCTCCACTGGCGGCAGCGTACGACCGCTCGGAAGCGTTCTGTCGTCTGCAACCGGCCGGCAACGGTCGATCGCACACGACAGAACGGAGGTGGAGTCAGCGGCGTTCGGGGAGCGGGGCGCCGTAGTCGGCGCCGCTGTCGAGCCCGAACGCCGTGTGCAGGGACCGGGCGGCCCGCTCCACGTCGGCGGCGGCGATGACGACCGAGATGCGGATCGTCGACGTCGAGATCATCTCGATGTTGACGCCGTGGTCGGCGAGCGTACGGAACATCGTGGCGGCGATGCCCGGCGACGACTTCATGCCGGCGCCGACGACCGAGACCTTGGCGATGTCCGCGTCGTGGGTGACGCCGGCCGCGCCGACCTCGTCGGCGACCCGCCGCACGATGTCCTCGGCCACGGTCATGTCGGCCGACGGCACGGTGAAGCTGATGTCCGTCGTGCCATGGGTCGACGTGTTCTGCACGATCATGTCGACGTTGATGTTCGCCGCGGCGAGCGGCTCGAACAGGGTCGCCGACACGCCCGGCCGGTCGGGCACGCCGACGACGGTCACCTTCGATTCGCTGGTGTCGGTCACGACGCCGGAGATGATCGGGTCTTCCACTGCTCGCTCCTTCCCGCCGCGGCGGTCGTCCTGTTCGTCGGTCACCCACGTCCCCGGCTCCCAGGTGAAGGCGGAGCGCACGTGCAACGCGACGCCGTGGTTGCGGGCGAACTCCACCGAGCGCAGGGCGAGGACCTTGGAACCGGCCCCGGCCATCTCCAGCATCTCGTCGAAGCTGACGCGGGTCAGTTTGCGGGCCTGCGGCACCAGGCGGGGGTCAGCGGTGAACACGCCGGTGACGTCGGTGTAGATCTCGCAGGCATCGGCGCCGAGCGCCTTGGCCAGCGCGGAGGCGGTCAGGTCCGACGCTCCCCGACCCATCGTCGTGATCTCCTTGGCCGTGCTCACGCCCTGGAAGCCGGCGACGACGCAGACCTTGCCGACGGCCAGGGCCTCACGCACGCGGTCACCGCGCACCTCGATGATCTTCGCCTTACCGTGCACGGTGTCGGTGATGATGCCGACCTGGCTGCCGGTGAAGCTGACGGCGTCGACGCCGAGGTCGGCCAGTGCCATCGTCAGCAGCGCCGCCGACACCCGCTCGCCCGTGGTCAACAGCATGTCCATCTCCCGGCCCGGCCGGGCCGCGGAGACCTGGCCGGCGAGGGCGATCAGGTTGTCGGTGGCCTTGCCCATGGCCGACACCACGACGACGACGTCCGTGCCGTGCCGGCGGGTGATGGCCACGTTCTCGGCGACGGCCCGCATCCGGTCCGGATCGGCGACGGACGTCCCGCCGTACTTCTGGACGATGAGCGGCACGGGAGGGAGACGCTAACTGGCCGCATCGCAGCAGAGCTCAGGTGGCCTTCGTGACGTGCTCGACGACCTCGAAGGCGAGCAGGGCCGATCCGGTGGCGACGGGCTTGGCGTCGCTGGACTCGGCGCGGGCGTGGCCCTGTCCGAACGCCTGGCTCGACACCCAGGCTTGGAACGACTCCTCGCTGTCCCAGCGGGTGTAGACGAAGTAGCGATCCTCGCCCTCGACCGGCCGCAGCAACTGGAAATCCTCGAAGCCGGGCATCTGCTCGACGGCGCCGGCGCGGGCGGCGAAGCGCTTCTCGAGCTCGGGGCCGGCGCCAGGAGGCACGGCGATGGCGTTGATCTTGACGACGCTCATCGACCCAGTATGGACGTGAGCGGAGAGCTCGGCCGTTCGCGCGGGTCCCTCAATCAGCCCGACCGGACGGTAGGGTAGGTGCCTCCGACGGCGTTCGCCGTCGGCGCGCTGACGTCTGAGCTGTTCCGGCCGAGTGCGCTGTCGAACAACGAAGAAAGTCCAATGACCACCACCCCCTCGGGGTTCGCCGACCTCGGTGTGCCCGCCGACTTGTGCGCGCCGCTGCACGCCGCCGGCATCACCGTCCCCACCCCGATCCAGCACGCCGTCATCCCCGATGCACTGCGCGGCCGCGACGTCACCGGGCGGGCGCCGACCGGATCCGGCAAGACGCTGGCCTTCGGGCTCCCGCTCGTCGCCCGCCTGCGCGCCGCTTCCGCCAGCCGACCCACGGCGCTCGTCCTGGCCC
>JACCUL010000357.1 GCA_013811855.1 Acidimicrobiia bacterium | reverse complement strand
AGCGGGCCCTGCAGGAGCGCCCGGATCATCCCGCGGTGGTCGGCGTGGGGCCGGGGTCGCGGCGCGGCACCTCGTCGGGCTCGACCTCGGACTCCGGCTTGTAGATGACGATCTGCACGAAGCGCAGTTCGTCCAGGTTGGCGAAGGTCTCGATCTCCAGCAAGGGCCCGTCCGACGTCGAGCGGCTGACGACGTTGCGCACCACGCCAATGGGGATGTCCGGCGGGGCCAGGCTCTCCAGGCCGCCGGCGGTGAGGATCACGTCCCCGCGCTGCAACCGGCCGAACGTCGGGTTGTCCTGCAGCAGGGCGACCTGCGGGAGCTGCCCGGAGCCCCGGCCCGAGAACTCGCCGGTGTCGCGCGGTGTGTCGGGGTCGATCGTCGTCGTCGTCGTGGTCGACGACGTGGTGGTCGAGCTGCCGGGTGGGACCGAACCCGGCGCCGTCGTGGTCGTGGTGGTGGTGGTCGTCGTCGTGGCGGGCGGGGTGGTGGCGGACGGTGTGGTGGCCGGCGTGCTGTCGGGCGGGAGCGAGCCGTCGGCGGGCACCGGCGTCGAAAAGCTGGCGGTCGGGTCGGTGGTCGTGGTCGTGGTCGGCAACGTGGCGTCGCCCGGGGCCACCTTGACGGCGACGGCGTACTGGCTGTCGGTGACGAGCATCACGAGCGCCCGGTCGGCAAAGACCTTGGTGACCTTGCCGACGAGCCCGATGGCGTTGGTCACGGCCATCCCCTCGTCGATACCGCTGTTGCTCCCCTGGTCGATCTCGATGACCTGGTCGAAGTTGCTCGGGCTGTTGCCGATGACGGTGGCGATGACGGCGGGGTAGCTGCGCACCGACTCCAGGTCGTTGAGCTCGAGGAGGTCGTTGTACTCGTTGATGAAGGCCCGCGAGACGACCTGGTCGGCCCGGGCGGCGGCCACCTCCTCGCGCAGTCGCTGGTTCTCCTCGGCGACGCCCTCGTATCCGGTGATGCCGCGCCATGCGTTGCGGGCCGGACGGGCGACGACCTCGGCGGCGGCCTCGAACGGCTCGGAGACCGTGCCGAAGCCGTCGCGGGCGGCGTCGAAGGCGGCGTTGCCGCGCAGGTCGACGGTGACGAGCAGGATCGACGTCAAGAGCAGGAGGACGATGGCCCGGCGTCGGCCCGGGGTGTACAGCGGCATCAGACGGGCGGGCTAATCATCCCCACCGAGGGACATGAGGCCACGCATGGCGTCGATGTTCTCGAGGGCCCGGCCGGACCCGATGACGACGCTGTACAACGGCTCGGACGCCAGTCGGATCGGCATGCCGGTCTCGTGGGCGAGGCGCTCGTCGATCCCGCCGAGGAGGGCGCCGCCGCCGGTGATCGTGATGCCGTCCTCCATGATGTCGGCGGCCAGTTCGGGAGGCGTCTTGTCCAGCGTGGTCTTGACGGCGTCGATGATGGCGGCGATCGGCTCGGCCAGGGCCTCGCGGATGTGCTCCGTCGTGACCTGGATCGTGCGCGGCAGGCCGCTGATGAGGTCCCGGCCGCGGACGTCGGCGGTCAGCTCCTCCTCCATCGGCCACACCGAGCCCATCTGGATCTTGACCTCCTCGGCGGTGCGGTCGCCGATGGCGAGGGAGAACTCCTTCTTGATGTACTGCGCGACGGCGTCGTCGAGCTCGTCGCCGGCCACCCGCACGGACTGGGCCGTGACGATGCCGCCGAGCGAGATGACGGCGACCTCGGTCGTGCCGCCGCCGATGTCGACGATCATGTTGCCCGACGGCTCGTGGACCGGCAGGTCGGCGCCGATGGCCGCGGCCATGGGCTCTTCGATGATGTGCACGGGCTTGCGGGCGCCGGCGTACTCGGCGGCGTCCTGCACGGCTCGCTGCTCCACACCGGTGATGCCGGAGGGGACGCAGATGACCATGCGCGGCTTGTTCCACTTGCTGGCGTGGACGCGCTGGATGAAGTAGCGCAGCATCTTCTCGCACACCTCGAAGTCGGCGATGACGCCGTCCTTGAGCGGGCGGATGGCCTTGATGTGGTTGGGCGTGCGGCCCATCATCCGCTTGGCCTCGAGGCCGACGGCCACCGGGCGGCCGTCGTTGATGTTGATCGCCACGACCGACGGCTCGTCGAGGACGATGCCCTGCCCGCGCACGTAGATCAGGGTGTTCGCCGTCCCCAGGTCGATCGCCAGGTCACGTCCCAGGCTGAGCGGGTTGTTGCGGGCCATTGGATCTCCTTCGGGCCACGCCGCCGGGGGCCCGCGAAAGGTTACAGAGCGGGAAAGAAGATGCTGATCTCGCGCAGGGCCGACACTGCCGAATCGGAGCCGTGGACGAGATTTTCGGTGAAGAGGATGCCGAGGTCGCCGCGGATGGTGCCCGGGGCGGCGGTGCGCGGGTTCGTCGCCCCCATCATCGCGCGGACGACCTCCCACGTGTCCTCGGGGCCCTCGACGACGAGCGCGACGACCGGGCCGCGGCTCATGAACGCCACGAGGTCGTCGTAGAAGCCCTTGCCGACGTGCTCCTCGTAGTGGCGGGCCAGCGTCTCGGGATCGAGCGTGCGGAGGTCGAGGGCGGCGATGCGCAGCCCCTTGGCCTCGAACCGGGCGAGGATCGTGCCGACCAGCCCCCGCTCGACAGCATCCGGCTTGAGCAGGACGAGCGTGCGGTCACTGGCGCCCTCGGACATGGCCGGCCACGCTACCGGCGCCGAGATCGAGGTTCTGACGAGGTCCATGCCGGCTTTTCCTGACGAAGATGCGCCCAGAACCGGCGCCTCACGGGTGCAGCCGCATCAGGGAGGCGCGGGCGGCGCCGGCGACGTACAGCGAGCCGGTGGCCAAAACGGCGTCATCGCCGTCGATCGAGTGCATCGCCACACGACAGGCGTCGACCACGGTGTCGGCGGCCAGGACCTCGTCGCAG
>JACCUL010000353.1 GCA_013811855.1 Acidimicrobiia bacterium | reverse complement strand
GGGCCAGGCCCACGGCGCCGATGCCGAGCCCGGCCAGCAGGGACGCGCCGGCGCCGACGCGCAGCGCCATCACGCCGTCGGTCGGGTCGGCGCCGACTCGCACCACCACCTCGTCCTGGTCGGACGTGACGTTCAGCAGGTACTCGCCCGGATCGTCGATCTCCACCGAGCGGAAGCCGTCGCCCGTCGAGCCGTTGCGGTCGTAGGTCGGCCCGTCGCTGCGGTCCAAGTCGACCTCGGCACCGTCCGGATCGAGCAGCGTCAGTGTCACCCGCTCGACGTCGTCGGCGTCGACGTCGTAGTCCCGGTCGTCGTTGTCGCAGTCGCCGTCGATGTCGTCGACCTCGCCCCGACGCTCGACGAAGAACGTGAACGTCCCGGTGCGGTCGAAGTCGAGCGTCGTCTCGCACCCGACCGGAGCCGGGGCCAGCCCGGCGACGGCGTCGTCGTAGCGCCGGCCGGCCACGAGCCACAGGACGATGGCCCCGGCCACTCCGACCGCGATCGCGGCGATGCCCACCACCCCCCATCGCCTCCGGCGCTGCTCCGCCATCACACCTCCAAGCGTCGGGCAACCAGCTCGATCCGCGCGTCAGGTTGTACCACGGCGATACGGATGTGATCGGCGACGGTCGGGCCGTAGAACTCGCCGGGGCTGACGAGGGCGCCGGCCTCAGCCGCCAACCGCTCGGCGACCTCCCAGCCGTCAGCGACCGGGATCCAGAGGTAGAAGCCACCGTCGGGCAGGGCGACCGGTTGGCCCGACCAGGCGCCGAGGATCTCGGCCGTGCGCTGCAACCGGCGCAGGTACCGGTCACGCTGCACCTGGACGTGCTCGTCGTCGTCGAGCGCCACCACGGCCGCCGCCTGGACCGGCCCGGGCACCATCATCCCGACGTGCTTGCGCACCTCCTGCAGGTACCCGACGAGCTCGGGGTCGCCGGCGTACGAGCCGACGCGGGCACCGGCCAGGTTGGAGCGCTTGGACAGGGAGTGGACGGCGATGACGCCGTCGGAGCCGTGCTGGAGGATGCTGCGGGCCGGGCCCGACCACGTGAACTCGGCGTAGCACTCGTCGGAGAACACCGTGACGCCGTGCGCCCGGCCCCACTCGGCGACGGCGCCGAGATCGTCGATCGCCCCTGTCGGGTTGCCGGGACTGTTGACCCACAGCGCCAGTGCCCGTTCGGCGTCGCCCGGCTCGACGGCGTCCAACTGCAGTTGCCCGTGGGGCGTCATCGGCACGGGCACGGGCCGGCACCCGGCGAGGATGGCGCCCATCTCGTAGGTCGGGTAGGCGACCGCCGGGCACAGGATGGTGTCGCGGTCGGGCGTGCGCAGGGCGAGCCACTGCGGCAGCGTGCCGACGAACTCCTTGGTGCCGATGCAGGCGCCGACGGCGGCCGGGTCGATGTCGACCCCGAATCGCCGGTGCATCCAGCGAGCCACGGCCCGGCGGTACTCGGCGGTCCCGATGCTGGCCGGGTAGCCGCGCTCGGCGTCGGACGTCGACAGCGCGGCGACGACGGCGGGTGGCGGCGGGTCGACCGGCGTGCCGACCGACAGGTCGACGACGCCGCCGTCGTGAGCGGCGGCGAGCGGGACGAGGCGGTCGAGCCGTTCGTACGGATAGGGAGGCGGGACGAACGGCGCGGTGATCACGGACCTGTCACGAACTCGGCGAGCCGTCCGGCTGACGCGTCGGACAAGCGGGCCCGCACCCGCAGCGCGCCGGGTTCCTCGACCGTCGACACCACCTCGCCCTCGCGGTGGATGCTGGCCAGCACGTCCCCGCGGCCGTAGGGAACGGCGAGCTCGATCACCGCGGTGACGGTGCGCAGTCGAGCGGAGAGCGCGGTCAGGAAGTCGTCGATGCCCTCGCCGGTCTCGGCGCTGATGGCGACCGCGCCGGCATGGTCCTCGACCAGGAGCTTCACCGCGTCCGGCGCGATGTCGGCCTTGTTGATCACGAGCAGCTCGGGCACCCTCTCGGCGTCGATCTCGGCCAGCACCTCGCGGACGGCGGCGATCTGGCCCTCGGGGTCGGCGGCGCTGGCGTCGACGACGTGGACGAGGTGGTCGGCCATGGTCGCCACCTCGAGCGTGCTCTTGAACGCCTCGACGAGGCCGTGGGGCAGGCGGCGCACGAAACCGACGGTGTCGGTCAGGAGCACGGGCTCGCCCCCGGGTAAGGCCAGCCGGCGGGTGGTCGGGTCGAGCGTCGCGAACAGCCGGTCCTCCGTCAGCACGCCCGCATCGGTGAGCGTGTTCAGGAGCGTCGACTTGCCGGCGTTCGTGTAGCCGACGATGGTGACCGACGCCAGGCCACTGCGGCTGCGCCGCCGCCGTTGCAGGCGCCGGGTCTCGTCGAGCTCGCGCAGGTCGCGCTCGAGACGGGCGATGCGACGCCTGATGCGTCGGCGGTCGACCTCGAGCTTGGTCTCGCCCCGGCCGAAGCGCATGCCGACACCGCCGCGCTGCTGGCTGAGGTTGGCGGTGATGCCGCGGCGCAGGCGGGGCAGCCGGTAACGCAGCAGGGCGAGCTCGACCTGGGCCTTGCCCTCGAGGGTGTGAGCGTTCTGGCCGAAGATGTCGAGGATGACCGCCGTGCGGTCGATCGCCGTCCGGCCGAGCAGCTTCTCCAGGTTGTACTGCTGCGCCGGCGAGAGCTCGTTGTCGAACACGACGGTGTCGGCGTCGACGGCGAGGCACAACTGGCGCAGCTCCTCGGCCTTGCCCTTGCCGACGAACCACGTGTGGTCGGGGTGGTCGCGGCGTTGCACCATCCGGCCGACCTCGTCGGCGCCGGCCGTGTCGACGAGCGCGGCGAGCTCGTCGAGGCTGGCCTCGGTCTGCTCGTCGGAGGTGCCGGGGAAGGTCACCCCGACGAGCACGATGCGCTCCCGGATGGAGCGCTCGATCAGGGTGGCGCCGAGCGCTTCGGAGTAGGGCGTGCTCACGGGCAGGGGATCTCGATCGTCGCGACGTACGTGGCCGGGCCGGTCAGCGTGACGCGCCCCGGCTCGGGCTGGTCGAGCGCCACGGTGGCACGACCGCCGTCCATGTGCACCACGAGTTCCGAGGTGCCAGCAGCGACGAGCCCCCAGTGCGTCGCCGCCCACGCCGCCGCGCAGGCACCCGTGCCGCAGGCCTCGGTGATGCCGACGCCGCGCTCGTGGACGCGCATCGTCACGGCGTTCGGTTCGGGGCCGGGGTGGATGATCTCGAGGTTGACGTCCGGCAGCTGGCGTCCGAGCGCCGCCAGGTCGACGCCGGCGACATCGTCCACGCCGACCACGGTGTGCGGGTTGCCCACGCCGAGGTGGGCCACGGGCCGGTCGGGGTGGGCGCCGAGCGCCGCCCAGCCAGCCGGCGCGCCCAGCGACTCGACGGGCCCCATGTCGACCGAGGCCGAGATCGTCGCCGGGTCGTCGGTCTCGGCCAGCTCGATCGAGCGGGCGCCGGCGTCGGTCATCAGGCGCAGCGGTGCGGTGCCCGAGCCGCGGCGGGCGGCGAGGGCCTGGGCGAAGCAGCGGATGCCGTTGCCGCTCATCTCGGCCCGGCTGCCGTCGGCGTTGTACAGCGTCATCTCGGCCGCCAGCTCCGGGTGCGACTCGCCGACCAGCAGCCCGTCGGCGCCGATCCCCCGCCGCCGATCGCACACCTGGCGCGCCAGCTCGGGGAGGTCCACGTCGCCCGGATGGAACACCACGAGGAAGTCGTTGCCGAGGCCGTGGTGCTTCGTCAGCGTGAGGGTGGTCACGAGCGCACCGACGAGGGCGCGCGATCAAGCGCCGGCGGAGGAGCGGCACGTGCGGCCTGCGTGGCCGGGGAACGCTGGGTTTGTGTCCTCATGTGGTGAGAGCATCGATCACGGCCGGAGCCACCTCGGCCACCGGGTCACGGTCGACGTCGATCCAGCGTACGCGAGGGTCCCGGCGGTACCACCGCTCCTGGCGGCTGGCCAAGCGCCGGGTGCGGGCGACGATCGTCCTCTCCGCGTCGGCCAGCGTCACCTGGCCGTCGAGGTGTTCGACGAGCTCCTTGTAGCCGAGCGCCTGGGCCGCGGTCGGCGACATCCCGCCGGCGGCGATTCCGGCGACCTCGTCGACCAGCCCGGCGGCGATCATCGCCGCCACCCGGGCCTCGATCCGTGCCGCCAGCACGGGGCGCGGCCAGCGGATGCCGTTGCCGCTCATCTCGGCCCGGCTGC
>JACCUL010000343.1 GCA_013811855.1 Acidimicrobiia bacterium | reverse complement strand
GAGTCCTCGCCGCGCAGCGAGCGCCGCCAGCTCACGTCCGAGACGATGCTGGCCGTCGCCGAGCAGGCTGGTGCGCTCGGCTTCACAGGGCTCGGGGTGACGGGTGGCGAGCCCATGCTGTTGGCGTGGCTCCCGGACACGGTCGCCGCGATGGCCGAGCACCTCCCGGTCGTGTTGCTCACGAACGGCACGTTGCTCGGCGGCGCGCGGATCGAGCGGGCACGTCCGTTGGCCCGTGACGATGTGGCCGTGCAGATCTCCCTCGACTCCCATCTGCCCGAGGTGAACGACATGGCGCGCGGCCCAGACAACTTCGCCAAGGTGGTCGAGGCCGTCCCTCGGCTCCTGGCGCTCGGCGTGCGGGTCCGCATCGCCACCACGACGGCGGGCCAGCTCGATGACCCGCGACTCGATCCGTTGAGGGAGCTCGTCTCGTCGCTCGGCGTCGCGCCCGATGACCACCTGATCCGCCCGATCGTGCGGCGCGGCCGGGCCGACGAGCGTGGTCTCGGTGTGACAGCGGCACCACGTGACATCCCCAGCGAGCTGACGATCACCGCCGACGGCGCGTTCTGGGGGAGCTTCGGTCCCACCGTGCGCGCCGGTCGGCTGGATACCGATCTGCTGATCACGAGGACCGTGCTGCCGTTGGCGGTCCCGGCGAACGTGCTGCTGGCCGTCGCGCGCGGGCTGCCACCCGGTAACGACACCAACCTGGGCATCCGTTGAGCGTGACGAACCCGGGGCCGGTCGGCTCCGCCAGCGCTTGGTGGAGACGTCACGCCGTTGTGATCAGCCGAGCTCTTCGACGACGGAGCGGGCGACGGCTGCCGTCCGACCTGGATTGCCGGAACGAGCGTGAGCTCGCAGGTCGGCGATGTCGTCGAGGTCTCTGGTCATCGGCAGCAGGCGGACCGTGCGGCCCAGTCGGTGCAAACGGCGCAGCTGGGCGACACCGGTGTGCGACGCGCTCATGGGGATCCCGTCGAACACTCGTGGATCGGTCGTCGCGAGGCCGATGACCCAATAGCCGCCGTCGGTGGCCGCGCCAAGCGCGTCATGGCCGGCCGACACGGCTCGCAAGGCGTCTCCGAGCCAGCGGCCGGCGGTTGGAGTGTCCATCCCGACGATCACGCCTGGACCGAGCTCGCCGAACCCGTTGGCCAGCCGTTCGCCCAGTCCGTCGCCGCGCTGCGCCACGACGTCGTAGGTGTCCGGGACCCACTCCCCGGCTCGACCGTCGAGGAGCACGACGCGTCGCACCTGATTCTTCCAGCGCGGGTCGGCAACGGTGGCGTCGACCGCGTCGATGGTGTCGGCCAGTGCGGCGGCGGCGATCTCGGCGGCCTGCCGGGGGGTGCAGGGCGGGCACAGGCGGGTCTTCACGCGGCCGGGCTCCGGTGCCTTGGCGATGATCGTCAGGTGCACGGCCGCTTCCCGCCGTGGTGCCGTCCCGGCGTGTCGTCGTGGGCCACGATCGCAGTCGATCCGACGCGCAGCATCCTGCTCATGTCGAGCACGGCCCGGACGGTGCCGCGGAGGGTGCCCGTCACCTTCGACCGGCCGGCGCGCTCGCGGTACTCGACGGGCACCGACCGCACTCGGAGACCGGCGCCGGCGGCCCGCAGCACCATCTCGAGCGGCCAACCGGAGCGGCGGTCGGTCATGCCCAGTCCGAGCAGGGTGTCGCGCCGAATCACGCGCATCGGGCCGAGATCGGTCAGTGGGAGCCCGGTGCGGCGCCGGACCTCGGCTGTCAGCACGCGGTTGGCGAGACGGGCGTGGGGCGGCCAGGCACCGCGCCGGGCGATGCGCTCGGCGATCACGAGGTCCGCCTCCTCGCGCTCGACGTACCCGACGAGCAACGGCAACGCGACCGGGTCGAGCGAGGCGTCGCAGTCCATGAAGCAGACGATGCGGGACGTCGCCGCCTGCAGACCGGCCCAGCACGCCGAGCCGAATCCCTCGACCGGTTCGTGCACCACTGTCGCACCTGCGGCGCGAGCGATCGAGGCAGTGGCGTCGGTCGACCCGTTGTCGACGAGGATCGGCCGGAACCCGGCGGGCATCCGCCCGACGACCCAGGCGACCGCGCTCGCCTCGTTGAGCGCCGGCAGCACAACGTCGATCATCGCCGCGGACCGCTCGATCGACCGGTGGCCCGGCTCAGGACGACCCCACACGACGGTGCCGCCGTCGCGTCATCCCTCAGACGCAGGGACGGCGACCGTCGACGATCGGCGGGCGAGCAGCACGCCGGCGAGCGCCAACGCCCCCCACAGCGCGGCGTTGGAGGCGGTCGAGATCACCTGCACCTGTCCGTCGTCGCGCAGGTAGTCGAACGTCTGCGTGACGAACACCACGATGGCGAGGACCCCGAACCCGGTTGCACCCGCCAACGCCACGGCGACCGTCCGGGCGCTGCGGGCACCGATCACGAGCAACGCGCCGAACAGGATGGTGAGCAGCGCCCACAGTGGGTTGAAGAACAGGAACTTGAGCTCCCAACGCCGGACGATGTCGCCGTCGGGGTTGGCGAAGCCGGCGTCGCTGCCGAGCAGCGCCGCCTCCGACCCGGCGAACGAGACCGATCGAGCGACGATGAGGCCGAGCACGCCGACGGCGATGGCGACCGACCCGACGATCGCCAGAGAGCGTCGTGCGGCGTCGCCGTTGCGGGCGAGCACGCCGTCGATCCCGAGATGACGTCCGGCGTCGGTGGCGAAGAGGACGAGGTGGAGCCCGATCATCATGAAGTACGACCACGACCACTCGTCGGCCCGGTCGTAGTAGATGACTGAGAGCAGGATCGGCACCGACCACGCGGCGCCGACCAGCGCGACGATGCGAGTGCGGTACCCGACGAGCAGGAGCATGGCGAGCAGCAGCTCCACGACGAGTGTCACCCAGCCGAAGAATCGGAAGTTCGGGAGGATCAGCTCCTCGGTCACCCAGGTGAACGGTGCGAGCGGTGAGTTCCGGGTGACCGACTCGGAGTACTTGTAGAGGCCGCCGCCGCTGTCCTCGCCGAACGCCGGCGGCACCTTCCAGTGCAGGTTGGCGAGCCACAGCAACCCGGTCAGGATCCGAGCGCCGCCGATGATCCAGCCCGACGCCGGCTCGTCCATCGCCGCGACGTGCCGGTTGAGCGCGGAGGTCATGACGACAGCATGACCTCCGAAACCGCACCCGAAGCGCCGTTTCGCAAACGTTTAGCGTCAGCGGGCGCCGGCGGCGGGCGTGCTCGCGGGCCCTCGTCGCCACGCGTGGGCTCTCCCCGCTCACCCGCCGCTGACGCCATCGGCCGGCAGCACGTCCACCACGACTCCAACGTCGTCGAAGACCGCCCGGGCGATGTCCGGACGACGCGTGTAGACGGCGTCGACACCGGCTGTGGCGAGCTCACGCAGCACGTCAGCGTCGTCGACCGTCCACACGAACAGCGCGGTGCCTCGACGGTGCGACATCGCGACCCGTTCCGCATCGAGCCGTCCCTCGCCGTACGGCGGCTGCCCGATCGGCGATGCCGCGCACCAGTCGGCATCGCCCTCCGTCGACGACCGCATGGTGTCGAGGTCGGCGTACGTGGTGGTGATCAGCAGACCTGGGCAGGCGTCCCTGGCGGCGTAGACGACGCGGTCCTCGTTCGCGCTCGCGTACACCCGCCCGACGCTCGTCGTGCGCCGCAGGACGTCGCACAGCGGTCCCGTCATCGGCGGCTCGACCTGCTTGAGCTCCAACGAGATGCGGACGGTCGGGAAGCGCGTCAGGACCTGCTCCAGTGACGGAATCCGGACCGGCCCGCCGATCGGCGGGCCGGTCCATCCAGCGGAGGCGTCGAGACGCCGCAGCTCGGCCCATGTGAGCTCGTCCACGTTGCCGGCGCCATCGGTCGTGGTCGCCACATCACGATCGTGGGTGGCGACGACGACGCCGTCGCGGGTCATCCGCAGGTCGACGTCGAGCAGATCGGCCCCTGCGGCGAGCGACCGTTCCATCGCCACGAGCGTGTTCGCCGGCCCGAGCCCCTCGCCGCCGGCGTGGGCGATCACCAGCGGCGGGCTGGATCGCCACGGACTCGGTGGGCAGGTCACCGCTTCCTCAGCAGTCTCGGCGCAGGCGACGAGGATGCTGGCCAGCCCGACGATCACGCGCCATCTCGAACGCGCCATGGGTCGGATCCTCCCACGCGCCAGCGTGCTGGCGTCGCCAGCCCTCCGCGGCGGGTGTGGCGGCGACCGACCCGGGGCACACCCTGAGCGTGCCAGCCCGTACGACACGCCGCGGCGGTATACCGACGGCTGGCGCGTGCTCGGTCCGGACGGCGACGTCTATGCGGAGCACACGCTGACCCACGATCACGCGCTCACCACATCGATGTGTCGATCGAGATGCACAACAAACGCGAAACAGTTGGCCCCACCATGGTCACGCATCGGGACCGCGTCGTAGGTTCCCGAACCATCGTGGGGACCTCGCCCGACGCTGAGATCGCCGCCGCGGTCCCGCCGGCCGCTGCCCGAGCCAGCCCCGTCGACGGGCACCCGCCCGGCGGTCGGCCCACCCTCGTGCCCGCCGACCCGTGGCGGCCGGTTCGGCTGGTCCTCCTCGCCGCGTACGGGCTCGCCTACGGGGCATGGTTGTTCGCCTTCGGGCTGATCATCGATCGCATCTCAGTGCTCCTGTCGGTCGCGGTGCTGCTGGTACTCCTCCATGTCGGCCGGCCGCGGCAGCAGTGGAGTCGGCTGGGCGTCGACATGCTGCTGTACGTCGCCATGTGGTTGGCCTACGAGGAGAGTCGTGGGCTCGCCGACGGGCTCGGGCAGCCGCTGCAGGTCGAATCGGTGCGCAACATCGATCGCTTCCTGTTCGCAGGCATCGACCCGACGGTGTGGCTGCAGCGCCGCTTCTACTCGGCTGCCGAGGTCAGGTGGTACGACGTCGCGGCGTCGATCGTCTACGCCACGCACTTCGTCGTGCCGGTAGCGGTGATCGTGTTCCTCTGGGTGTCCGATCGACCGGAGTGGGTCCGGTTCATCCGCCGGTTCGCGACTGTGCTGTTCCTCGCCTGCGGCGGGTTCGTGCTGCTCCCGACCGCTCCGCCGTGGATGGCGGCCGGCGGTGGGAGGGGGAACGGGCGCGACGCCTTGCCACCCCTGGCCCGACCAGCGGGCCGGGGCTGGCGCCACCTCGGCATGGACGGCTTCGTGCACGCGTGGGACACGGGGCGCGACTGGTTCAACCCGGTGGCTGCCATGCCGTCGTTGCACGCCGCGTTCGCGCTGTTCGTGGTCGTGTTCTTCTTCCCGTGGGTCCGCCGGCGTTCGGTGCGCCTGTTGCTGTTGGGGTTTCCCGTCGCCATGGGCGCGGCGCTGGTGTACCTCGCCGAGCACTACGTCATCGACGTGATCGCCGGGTGGGTCATCGTCGGCATCTCCTTCCTCGTGTGGCATCACATCGAGTTGCAGAGCCGCCGTCGTCGGATCGCCGTGAGCCGAGGCGTCCCGAGGCCGCTGCCGACGGTGGCGACGGCTCTCGGCGGGGAGCCACTAGTCTCCTCAGCGGTCGTAGACGAAAGCGAAGTCCGGTGAGAACCCGGCGCTGACCCGCAACGGTGAAGCCACGCAAGTGGACGAGTCCGGTCGCCTATCCCTACGAGCGAAACCCAGACCCTCGAGGCAAGGGCGGTTCGCGGGTGGCCCGCACGGCGGGGCCCGACCGACTGACTTGTCCTCCAACTCACATGGAGGAACCCCATCGTGGCCCGACACCACGCCACCCTGCTGGTCGGTCTCGCCGCCAGCCTGACCCTCGTCGCGGCATGCGGCGACGACGAACCGGAGTCGGCGGCGACGACCGTTGGCGATGCGCCCGCCACGACGACCGGCGCACCGGCGACCACCGCCGCACCGGCGACGCCCGCCCCGCCGCCGACGGCCCCAGCCACCGATCCGCCGCCACCGACGACGCCCGCCCCGCCGACGACGGCGACCAGCACCACCGAAGCGACGGCCGACGTGCCGACGCGCATCGTGTCGCTCTCGCCGACGCACACCGAGATCCTGTTCGCCATCGGCGCCGGCGGCCAGGTCATCGCCGTCGACGACCAGTCGAACTTCCCGGAGGCGGCCGTCGCCGTGCAGACCGACCTGTCCGGTTTCGAGCCCAACGTCGAGGCGATCGCCGACTACGACCCCGACCTCGTCGTCTTCCAGGTCGGGACCGATCTGGTCCCCCAGCTCGGCTCGCTCGACATTCCAACCTACGAGGCGCCGGTGGCGACGACGTTCGCTGAGGCGTACACCCAGATCGAACAGCTCGGCGCGACGACCGGCCACGTCGCCGAGGCCGCCGGCGTGGTGGCGACGATGACCGCCGACATCGCCGCCCTCGCCGCCTCGCTGCCGCCGTCGGAGACGCCGCTGACCGTGTACCACGAGCTCAGCCCGGACTACTACAGCGCCAACTCCTCGACGTTCATCGGTCAGGTGTACTCGGCGCTCGGCCTGCAGAACATCGCCGACCGCGCCGAAGGCGACAGCGGCGGCTACCCGCAGCTCAGCGCCGAGGCGATCATCGACGCCGATCCCGACCTGATCTTCCTCGCCGACACGAAGTGCTGTGGCGAGAGCTTCAAGACGGTGCGGGGCCGGCCCGGCTGGCAGGACATGACCGCCGTCGTCGACGGCCGCGTGTTCGAGATGGACGACGACGTCGCCTCGCGATGGGGGCCCCGCATCGTCGACTACATGCGGCAGGTCGCCGAGGCCGTCGTCGCCGTCCGCGAGCTCGAACCGACCGGCTGAGCACGATGGCCGCCACGTCCCCGACCGTCGCTTCCGGCGCCGCCGTCCCGGTCGTCCCCGCGACGACCGTTCGACCGTGGCGCGGCGGATGGTGGTACGTCGGCGCGGCCGCCGTGACCCTGGTCGTGTTGATCGTCGGCGCGATGATGGGCCCGGCAGGACCACCCCCGTGGCGGATCCCGCTCGAGCTCCTCGACCGTCTGCCCCTGATCGGCGTCGACAGCGGGGTGACCGATCGGGAGTGGAACATCGTCTGGCAGGTGCGCATGCCGCGCGTCGTGCTCGGCGCGCTCGTCGGGGCGATGCTGTCCATCGCCGGCGCCAGCTACCAGGGGGTGTTCCGCAACCCGCTCGTCGATCCCTACCTCCTCGGCGCGGCGGCCGGCGCCGGGCTGGGCGCCACGCTCGTCTTCACGGTGCTCCGATCGGCGACGGCCGGCTGGCCCGTCGATCCCGCGCCGGCGATGGCGTTCGTCTGCGCGCTGGCGACCGTCTTGGTGACGTACGTCGTCGGCGCCTCGTTCGGTGGCAGCCGGACCGGCGCCACGCTCGTGCTCGCCGGCGTCGCCGTGACGTCGCTGGTCACGGCGATCCAGACGTTCATCCTCCAGCGCAACGTCGACGTCGTCCGCGAGGTCTACTCGTGGATCCTCGGGCGGCTGTCGAACTCGACGTGGGACGACGTGAAGCTGGTGACGCCGTACGTCGTCGTCAGCTCCGTCGTGCTGCTGCTGCACCGCCGCCACCTGGACCTGCTGCGGGTCGGCGACGACGAGGCGGCGACGCTCGGCGCGCCCGTCGCCCGGGTGCGGTTGGTCGTCGTCGCCGCGGCGACGCTCGGCACCGCGGCGGCGGTTTCCGTCAGCGGGCTGATCGGGTTCGTCGGCATCGTCGTGCCCCACCTCGTGCGGCTGCTGGCCGGCGCCAGCTATCGCCGGCTGCTGCCGCTGACGATGTTCGTCGGCGCCTCGTTCCTCGTGCTCGCCGACGTGCCGGGCCGGGTGCTGACCGACCCGGCGGAGACGCCGCTCGGCGTGGTCACGGCGTTCCTCGGCGCTCCGTTCTTCATCGTGGTGCTCCGCGCCCGGGCCACGAGGATCGGGCAGTGAGCGAGCGAGTCTTCGAGCGAGCGAACCGGCATCACGGTGCGTCGCTGGAGCTGCGCGGCCTGGCCGTCCACTACGGCCGGCGCGTGGCGCTGCAGCCGATCGACGAGCTCGTCGCCTCGGGGGAGTGGCTCGGTCTGATCGGACCGAACGGCGCCGGCAAGTCGTCGTTGCTGCGGGCCGTCGTCGGGCTCGTGGCGACCGGCGGGCAGGTGCTCGTCGACGGCACCCCGATCAGTCGGATCACCCGACGCCGGCGGGCGTCGCTCGTCGCCTACGTGCCCCAGGAGCCGCTGTTGCCCGACGACATGAGCGGGTTCGACTACGTCCTGCTCGGGCGGTCACCGTACGTCGGCCACTTCGCCACCGAGAGCCGTCACGACAAGGAGCAGGTCGGTGCGGTGCTCGACCGGCTCGAGCTGACCGAGTTCGCCCGCCGCCGCCTCGGCACGCTCAGCGGCGGCGAGCGTCAGCGCCTCGTCATCGCCAGGGCGCTGGCCCAGGAGGCGCCGATCCTGCTGCTCGACGAGCCGACGAGCGCGCTCGACATCGGCCACCAGCAGCAGGCCCTCGAGCTCGTCGCCCGGTTGCGGGTCGAGCAGGGGCTGACCGTAGTGGCGGCGATGCACGACCTCACGCTCGCCGGCCTGTACGCCGACCGCCTGACGCTGCTGTTCGAGGGCCACCGAGTCGCGGCCGGACCAGCGGCCGACGTGCTGCGAGCCGACGTCCTGGCCGAGTTCTACGGCGCCCGCGTGTCGGTCCACCACGAGCCCGACGGCACCGTCGTCGTGATCCCGCGTCGCGGGTAGCCGGGACCGCTCAGCTGGGCTCGAACCACGCGTCGCCGCCGAGGATCTTGTCGGCCTCGGCGGGACCCCACGACTCGCGGAAGTAGGGGTGGATCGGACCGGGCTCGTCGAGCGCCGGCTGGACGACGCGCCACAGCCGCTCGACCACGTCCTCACGGGCGAAGCGACGAGGGGATCCGTCGAGGGCATCGTTGAGCAACCGCTCGTAGGCGTCCTGGCGCTCGCCGAGGGCGGCGGCGAAGTCGACCTTGACATCGACCTCCTGGCTGTCGAGGTGCGGGCCCGGGGTCTTGGCCTGCAGCGCGAACGACACGCCGTCGTTGCGACCGAGCCGGAACCGCACCAGGTTGCGACCGGGGCGGGGCCCGCCGGCTTCGTCGAACAGCAGCTGCGGCGGCTCGCGCAGCTCGACCACGGCCTCAGTCACGGACATCGCCAGCGCCTTGCCGACGCGCACGTACCACGGCACGCCGGCCCACCGCCACGAGTCGATCTCCAGCCGGACGGCGGCGTACGTCTCGGTGTCGGAGTGCGGGTCGACGCCATCCTCGTCCCGGTAGCCGACGTACTGGCCGCGCACCAGGTCGCCCGGCGCGATCGGCTCCATCGCGGCCAGCACTTTGGCCTTCTCGTCCTGTAGGAACGCAGCGTCCGGGTCGGCCGGCGGCTCCATCGCCAGCAGGGTGACGACCTGCAGGATGTGGTTCTGCAGGACGTCGCGGATGGCCCCGACATCGTCGTAGAAGCTGCCCCGTCCCTCGACGCCGAACGATTCGGCCATGGTGACCTGCACGCTGCGCACGTAGTTCCGGTTCCAGATCGGCTCCAGCAGCATGTTCGAGAAGCGAAAGACGAGGAGGTCCTCGACGCTCTCCTTGCCGAGGTAGTGGTCGATGCGGAAGATGCGCTCCTCGGGGAACGTGCTGTGCAGCGTGGCGTTCAGCTCCTGGGCGGACTGCAGGTCGCGGCCGAACGGCTTCTCGACGACGATGCGGCCCCGGCCGTTGAGCCCGACTGACGCCAGGGACTCGGCGACCGTCGGGAACATCTCGGGCGGGATGGCCATGTAGTAGACGGCGACCTCGGAGTCGGTCTTGTCGAGGGTCTCGACGAGCGTCTGCCACGTCGCCGGATCGGCGTAGTCGCCCTGGACGAGATCGAGCCGCTCGCACAGCTGCTTGACGACCTCGGGGTCGGGATCGGACACGTTGGCCTCGATCGACTCGCGGGCCCGGGTGCGGAAGTCGTCGTCGGTCCACTCGCTGCGGGCGACGCCGATCACGGGCACGGTCAGCTCGCCCCGCCGGGCGAGGTGGTACAGGGCCGGGAACAGCTTGCGCTTGGCCAGGTCGCCGGTGGCGCCGAACAGCACCAGCGCGTCCGCAGCGGGTTGCGTGCCGGCACTCATCGACTGGTGTACACGGGTTCGATGTGACCGCCGAAGCCGGCGCGCATCGCCGACAGCAGCTTGTCGGCGATGTCAGCCCGGCCCCGCGAGCTGAAGCGCTGGTACAGCGACGCCGACAGGACGGGCACCGGCACACCCTCGTCGATGGCGGCGGTGATCGTCCAGCGGCCCTCGCCGGAGTCGCCGACGTGGCCGGTGAAGCCGTCGAGGTCGGGGTCGAGGGCGAGGGCCTGCGCCGTGAGGTCGAGCAGCCAGCTCGACACCACCGATCCCCGGCGCCACACCTCGGTGATGGCGGCCAGGTCGAGGTCGAACTGGTAGTACTGCGGCTCGGTCAGCGGGGTCGTCTCGGCGTCGGCGGTGTGCCGCTCGCCGCCGATGTCGGCCTTGGCCAGGATGTTGAGTCCCTCGGCGTAGGCGGCCATCATCCCGTACTCGATGCCGTTGTGGACCA
>JACCUL010000338.1 GCA_013811855.1 Acidimicrobiia bacterium | reverse complement strand
ATCCCCGGCCGCGACCGGGTCCGCATCGTCGTGGCCGGCGCGCCGCCGCCGACTCGCACCATCGAGCGCACGGAGACCGAGCTGGGCTGGGAGTTCGTCCAGATCTACGGGCTCACCGAGACGTCGCCGTTGCTGACCGTCAACCGGCGCCGGGCCGAGCACGACGACCTCAGCCCCGCCGACCGGGCCGTCGCCCTCAACCGCGCCGGCGGACCGGCCATCGGCTGCCAGATGCGCGTCGACGAGTCGGGCGAGCTGCTGGCCCGCAGCAACGTCGTCATGGAGGGGTACTGGGAGCAGCCGGAGGCCACGTCGGAGGCCATCGTCGACGGCTGGTTCCACACCGGCGATGGCGGCTCGATCGACGACGACCAGTACGTCACGATCTCCGACCGCAAGAAGGACGTCATCATCTCGGGCGGCGAGAACGTCTCGTCGATCGAGGTCGAGGACGCCATCTTCCAGCACCCCGACGTCACCGAGGTGGCCGTCATCGGCATCCCCGACGAGAAGTGGGGCGAGCTCGTCACGGCGCTCGTCGTCACCGCCGCCGGCCGCGAGTTGTCGGCCGAGGACGTGATCGCGTGGACCCGCCAGCGGCTGGCCGGCTACAAGTGCCCGAAACGGGTCGAGTTCCGCACCGAGCTGGCCCGCACGGCGACGGGCAAGCTGCAGAAGTTCAAGCTGCGCCAGCCGTTCTGGGAGGGTCGCCAGCGCCAGGTCAACTGAGCGGCGAGAGCTGCGCGGCGGCCATGGCCTCGTCGACGAGGTTGCGCAGCTGCGTCGTGTCCGAGGGGTACTCACCGCTGACGAGTAGCGACCACGTCACCCCGTCGGGCCGGTCGAGGACCATGGCGTGGGTGTTCTCCACCGTCCCGGTGTGTCCCCACGACCCGTCGGCGAACACGATGGCACCGAGCCCGTACCAACGGTTGGCGATGTCCGGGTACGTGACGCCGACCGTGGGGCGCAGCATCTCGGTCGTCATCCGGCGCGACAGCGGGTGCCAACCGGGCTTGTCGGGATCGAGCGCGTCGACGATCGTGACCACGTCCTCGGCGCTGGCCACCCAACTGCCGGCGCCCGCCAACACCTCCATGTAGTTGCGTCTCGGCAGGGAGGGGTGCACGACCTCATCGTCATCCGGATCAAAGGTGCCGACGAGCCGCATCCCTTCGATGCCCAACGGTCGTAGCAGGAGGGCGCGGACCGCCCGCTGGTACGGCATCCCCGCGACCTCGCCGATGAGCTGGCCGAGCAGGCAGAAGTTCAAGTTGGAGTACTCGTACACCGTGCCCGGCGGGCCGACGAGTCCGCCGGTGAGCCCGCGCCGTGCCGCCTCCGGGCACGATCGCGCCCCGCCGCCGAAGAACGTCGTCTGGTAGTCGGGGAATCCAGAGGTGTGCGAGAGGAGCTGGCGGACGGTGACCGCCTTGATCGCCGGATCGGTGACCTCGGCGCCGACGACGCGGCCGAGCCGCGCGCCGACCGGGTGGTCGAGCTCCAGCACGCCGGCCTCGACGAGCTGCAGCACGACCGTGGCCGTGATGACCTTCGAGATGCTGGCGATGCGGAACCGGTCCGTGGGCACGACGCCGTCGCGCCGGCTCCTCTGGCGCTCGGTCGTCGTCGGCGCGCTCGTCGACGGATCCGTCGTCGGCGGCACGGCGAACGGATCGCCCTCGGGCACTCGGTAACCGAACGCCGCCGTGTGCACCGTCATGCCGTCGAGGGCCACGGCGACCGACGCCGCGAAGTCGCCTGCGCCGAGCAGGCGCGTGGCCAAGTGGTAGTCGAAGGCCGCCCACGCGTCGGCGTCGCCGAGCGGGTCGGGCGCGATCGTGCTCGTCGTCGTCGTCGCCGGCACGGTCGAGTCCGGCGGTGTCGAGTCCGACGGCGTCGAGTCCGGCGGCGTCGAGTCCGGCGGCCTCGACGGTGGTGCGGTCGATGGCACCGAGGCCAGGGGCGGTGACGTGGCGGTCATCGCCGGCGCCTCGGTGGTCGACGGCGTCGGACGGGCCGCGGTCGGTGCGGCGCGGTCGGCCGAGCAGGAGGCGAGCCCGACGGCGACCACGGCGAGGATCGGGATCACGCTCCGCCGGCCGCCAGTGCGCACCGACCCATGATGGCCGGGCAGGACCGCCGCCCGGCGGCATGCCTTTCGCGGCCCCCTCCATCTGGGTGCGATCCGTCTCATCGGGCGTTCTGGGCGCGCCAGCGTCTCGGATCCGAGACCGAACGCACCCGGATCGGTGCCGACGAGCGCCGGTCAGTCCGCCGGGAGGCGCTGCACGACGGTCAGCACCGGTGCGAACAGGTCCCCGTGCTCGGCGACCCGATCGAGCACGTCGCCCGCTTCGAAGCGCAGCTCGGCCCGGTCGTCGGCGGCCGCCTCGACCTCGACCCAGGTCACCGGCGTCGAGACGGTCGGATCGGGCCGGGCCCGCAGCGAATACGGGGCGATGGTCGTCTTGTGGAACGCGTTCTGGCTCCAGTCGACAAAGATCTTTCCGGGTCGCTCGACCTTGGCCATGACGGTCGTGACCCGCTTCGGCAACTGCTTCTCCAGGACCTGGCCGACAGCCAGCGCGAAGTGGGCCGCCGCCTCGTGGGTGGCGCCGTCGGTGTTCAACGGCACGTAGAGCTGCAGGCCCTTGGAGCCCGACGTCTTGCACCAGCCCTCGAGCTCGACGACGGCGAGGATCTCGCGCACCTGCAGAGCGATGGCGCAGCAGTCACCGATGTCGGTCCGCGGGCCGGGATCGAAGTCGAACACGACGGCGCGGGGCGTGGCCAGGTCGGCCGCCAGCGCCATCGGTGCGTGCAGCTCGATCGCCGCCAGGTTGGCCGCCCACACCATCGCCGCCGTCTCCTCGATTCGGCAGTAGTCGACTCCACCCTTCCGGTCGCCCGGCCCCTGAGCGACCGGCACCCAGTCGGGCCGGTGCTCCGGGCAGCGCTTCTCGAAGAAGCCGTCCTCGTCGGTGCCGTTGGGGAAGCGCTTGAACGTGATGCACCGACCGGCCAGGTGCGGCACCACGGTCGGCGCGATGCGCAGGTGGTAGTCGATCACCTCGCCCTTGGTAAACCCCGACGGGTAGAGCACCTTGTCGAGGTTGCTCAGCGACAGCTCGTGGCCGTCGATCTCCGTCGTGACCCCCTTGCCCGCGCTCCGCGCCGGCGGTGTCACGCCGTCTTCCGCGCCTTGGACTTCGTCTTGGCGGACGTGGGATGGCGGGTGCGGGCGGACTTGGCCGCCTCGACGCTGGCCTCGAGGGCCGCCATCAGGTCGACGATCTTGGGCTTCTCCGTCACCGGCTCGAGCACCTCGAACTCCTCGCCGGCGGCCTTCTTGGAGATCAGATCGAGCACCTGCTCGCGGTAGTCGTCGTGGTACTTGGCCGGCTGGAACTCGTCGACCAGCGACTGCACGAGGGCCTCGGCCATCTGCACCTCGCGATCGGAGACCTCGACCTCCTCCAGCCCGTCGAGCTCGTCGATGGCCTCGGGTGCAACGACCTCGTCGGCGTACGACAACGTCGACATCACGAGCCGGCCGTCCAATGCCCGGATCGCCGCCGTGTACTGCTTGTTGCGCATCACGAACCGGCCGATGGCGACCTTGCCCGCCTCCTCCATCGCCCGGGCCAGCAGCACGTACGGCTTCGGGTTGGCGTCGGGCGCCACGTAGTACGAGGAGTCGAAGTACACCGGGTCGATGTCGGCCAGGTCGACGAACTCCTCGAGGTCGACCGACTTGGTGGCCGAGGGCATGAACGGCTCCAGCTCGTCGGGATCGACGATGACGTAGCGCCCCTTGGACACCTCGTACCCCTTGACGATGTGCTGCTCGGGCACCTCCTCACCGGTCTCGTCCGACACCTTGCGGTAGCGGATGCGGCTCATCGTGCGCTCGTCGAGCTGGTTGAACGACACGCCCTTGCGGCTGACGGCATGGAAGAGCTTCACGGGGATGGCCACCAGCCCGAAGCTGATGGTTCCCGTCCACACGGGCCTCGGCATGGCGGGCAGGGTACTCCCGTTCGTTATGGGGCTGCGGATCTCGGCTCGGCTGTGGCGATGGAGGCCTCGCCTCTCAGCCGGCCAGCACGGCGCGGGCGACGAGGTCGGTGCCGAACGCCGTGAGGATGGCGAGGTACAGCAGACCGGTGGCCGCCATGACCGCCGAGTACTCCCGTTCCCGCAGCGCGGCCTTGGTGACGAACACCAGCACGATCGTCGTCACGGCGCAGGCGGCCCAGAACCAGCCGAGCGTCCCGCCCCAGCCGTCGTCGACGGCGCCCGACCAGACGCTGGCCATCCCGGTCGGCAACAGCAGGGCGACGACCTCGACCGGCCACACCCATCCAACGGCGTCGACGAGCTCGTGCAGCAGGCCTCTCGGCAGCCCGGGCTGCACGAGGTACCAGTGGCCGAGGAGCATGGCGTCGGTGATCGCGCCGAGAAAGGCCGCGCCGGCCAGCGTCCGGATGAGGGCGACGGAGCTCGACCCGCCGGCATCGACGGAGGCGGCCACCAGGCCGACGAGGCCGACAGCCACGGGCACCAGGTCCAGGATCGGCGGGAACTCCCGCCGGCGGCGTCCGTCCTCGCGGGCGACCTCGGACGACGGCACGCCGGCGCGGTCGATGCCGGTCATCGCCGCCACGCGCGCCGTGCGCCGGTCG
>JACCUL010000307.1 GCA_013811855.1 Acidimicrobiia bacterium | reverse complement strand
GTCTTGACTGTCGCCGGTCGCGGGGGCGAAGTCGGTGGCGACGTCGATCCCGGCGCCGCCGCTGAAGCGGTCGGGTCCCGAGTCGCCGGTCAGTCGATCAGCCCCCTCGTCGCCGAAGAGGCGGTCGGCGCCCCGCCCGCCGAACACGACGTCCGGACCGAGACCGCCACGCAGCGTGTCGGACCCACCGCCGCCGGCCAGCCGGTCGCGACCCGGGCCGCCGACCACGACGTCGTCGCTACCGCCACCGTCCAGCCGATCGTCGCCATCACCGCCGATGAGGAGGTTCGTACCTCCGGCACCGGCGACGGTGTCGCCGCCGATGCCCCCTTCGAGCCGGTCGTCACCATCGCCGCCACAGACGATGTCCTTGCCGGCGCGAGCCCGAACCGTGTCGTCGCCGCCCTGGCCCAGGATGATGTCCGACGCCGGGCTTCCGACCACACCATCGTCGCCCCGACCAGTGGCTCGGACGGTGACGATCGTGCTCGCGGTGCCCGTGCCGTCGGTGACCATGACGATGACGAAAGCCATGCCCGTCGTGCCGGCGGCCGTGCGCACGTGCATCGACCGATGGGTGCCGGTCCCACCGAACTCGATGTTCGTCGGAGGGAGCAACGCCAAATTGCTCGACGTGGCGGAGAGCTCGAGCGCAGAGGGTGATCCGTCGGCGTCGTCCACGAACAGGTTGAGCATCGCCGACCGTTGATCGCGACCGCACCGCCCGCCGACGGCGACCGCGATGCTCGGCGGCCGCTGGATTGGCGGGAGCGTGAACACGTACGCCGAGCCGGCGCCGATCTGACCGTCGATGTCGTCGAGCGGCGCGCCGATGACGGCGGAGTCGGCGTCGATGGCGACGTCCACTCCGAAGTCGGCGTACCGGGTGTCGTCCGAGCCGACGAGCACGCTGCTCTCGGTCGTCGTGACCCAGCCCGTCACCGGGGCGACGTACCAGTAGGCGGCGCCGCTCAGAGCCGCGGCTCCTCTTGCCCCGACCACGATGGCGTCACCGTCGACGTCCACGGTGCCGAAGTTGTCCAGGGCGTTGCCACCCTCGGTGGTCAACGTCGCGGTCTCGGTTCCCGTCGTCCAACCGCCCGGCGGCTCGACGAAGACATACGCTGCGCCCTGGTCCTCCTGTCCGGCGACGTCGGCGAACATGGCCCCGACCACGATCGTGTCCTCGTCCACAGCGACGTCGCCGAATCCATCGCCGGCGGCACCGTCGGAGGCGGTGAGCACCGCCGCCGCCTCTGTTCCCGTCGCCCACCCGCCGTCGGGCTCGACGAACACTGCGGCGGCGCCCCGCTCGGCGTCGTCGTCGACCGTGGCGAGCGGCAGGCCGACCACGGCCGTGTCCCCGTCGACGTCCACCCCTCCGACACCGGGGCCAACTTCGGCCGGCGGCCCGAGGATCGCCTGTTCCGTGCCGTCGCTCCACCCGCCGTGGGGCTTGATGAACACATAGGCCGCTCCCGCGATCGTCGCGCCGACGACGATCGTCTCGCCCTCGATGGCCACGCTGGCACCGAACCAGTCGACACCGCCGCGGTCGGAGGCCGTGAGCACGGCGTCTTCCGTCGCCGTCACCCACCCACCGGCCGGTTCGGTGAACACATACGCCCTACCGGTGTTGTTGTCGGCGCCGTACGCGCCGACGACGATGGTGTCCCCGTCGACGGCCACTCCCGAACCGAAGGCGGCGAACGCCTGCGGATCGGAGGCCGTGAGCGTCGCTCGGAGCTCGGGTGCCGCCCCCGGGCTCGGGACGACGAAGACGTAGGCCGCTCCTTGTGCCGGGTCTTCGTCGGTGCCCTCGAGCGGCGCGCCGACGACGATTGTGTCGCCGCTGACCGCCACCTCGTCGCCGAAGTTGGCGAAGGGAATGGCGTCGTCAGCAACCAGCTTGGCGGTCTCCTCGATCACGGCGGCGTCGGCCACCGATGTATGGAGCACCGCCGTCGACGCCATGGCACCAACCAGCGCAACCAACGCTCGTCCGAACATGATCGCCCCTCTCCCGCTGGCCCGCGCCAGGCCCGAGAATCTCGCTTAGCCCCGTCGACAGTATCGCCGAAATGGCGACGGTCGAGATTCGCCCCGTCGCGACCGATGAGGAAGCGGCGATCAGCACCCGGCCGGCAGCGATCGCGGCGGCGGAGGAAGCCCGCCGCATCGCCGCGTGGCGCTTCAGCGGGTGATGGTGGACGCAGCCGATCCCGCTGCGACGGGCGCCTCCCTGGGTTTGAGGGTGTCCGTCGAGCTGACGACGGTCGCCGACGACGGGGCAACGTTCCACGACGGGATCGACGTCGACCGAGCCACGGGGTACGGGGCACGGGGCACGGGGCACGGGGCACGGCGTACGAGCTTCACGGCATCGCATTCCGGACGCTGCCACGCCCGCACGTACGCTGCAGTGCCGCTTCGGACGGTCAACGACCTCCACTTCGGCGAGGTCGAAACGGGACGGATCAGCGATCACGAGGGCGCACCGGTGCATCGAGCCAGTCGAGCTGCTCGGGGGACAGGGTGCCGGACGTCTCGGTGAGGATCACCGTGTCGAGCAGGGCGATGGCCACGCCCGGGAGCTTTATCCACTCGTCGCCGGCGTAGTCGTCCTGGCCGTGAGTTCACCGTGACCACTCCGACGGCGCTGGCCCGCCCGCCTGGGAGTGGTACGTCAAGCATGGTGACGCCGAGCAGCTGGTCAACACCCTGGCGTCACGGTCTGACGGCAGCACCGGCACCACCTGCTGCACCCAAGACACTCGCCCGGCCGTCGAGCATGTGGACGGCGGGTACTGTTCGGGATGTGACGCGCTGCGCCGTGGAACGGTGCCGGGGGGTCCGGCTGCCGGGGCTACGCGTGCTGTGACGGGGACGAGCCGGCGAGCTGATGCCGCCGTTCCATCCTGTCATCTGCACACCCTGAGCGAGGTTCCGTGTCCCACCCACGCCGGCCGGCGT
>JACCUL010000302.1 GCA_013811855.1 Acidimicrobiia bacterium | reverse complement strand
CCACCGAGGATCTCGTCGCCAACACGCCGGCCGACGGCATGGTCGGCGGCATCGGCACGGTCAACGCCGACCGGTTCGGCCGGTCGGCCAGCCGGTGCATCGTGGCCTCGTACGACTACACCGTGCTCGCCGGGACCCAGGGCACGCTGAACCACCGCAAGAAGGACCGGCTGTTCGAGGTCGCCGAACGCCTGCGCCTCCCCGTGGTCTTCTTCACCGAGGGCGGCGGCGGCCGGCCCGGCGACACCGAGGCGCCGGGCCCGACGGGGCTCGACTGCCTCGCCTTCCTCTGGCTGGCCGAGCTCTCGGGCCTCGTTCCGCTCGTCGGGATCAACGCCGGCTATTGCTTCGCCGGCAACGCGGCGATCCTCGGCTGCTGCGACGTCGTCATCGCCACGCTCGACTCCAACATCGGCATGGGCGGTCCGGCGATGATCGAAGGCGGCGGGCTGGGCACGTTCGCCCCGACCGAGATCGGACCGATCGTCGTGCAACGGGCGAACGGTGTCGTTGACCTCGTCGCCGCCGACGAGGCCGAGGCCGTCGATCTGGCCAAGAGGTACCTGGCCTACTTCCAGGGGCCCGTCGCCGGCTGGTCGTGCGCCGACCAGGAGCTGCTGCGCGACGTCGTGCCCGTCGATCGGCTGCGCAGCTACGACATCCGCCGCGCCGTCGAGTTGCTCTTCGACAAGGGCTCCGTGCTCGAGCTGCGCACGGACTTCGGCATCGGGATGGTCACCGCCCTGGCCCGCATGGAGGGGCGCCCGGTCGGCGTCATCGCCAACAACCCCCGGCACCTGTCGGGTGCCATCGACACGCCTGGCGCCGACAAGGTGGCGCGCTTCATGCAGTTGTGCGACGCCTTCGACCTGCCGCTGATCACGCTGTGCGACACGCCGGGGATGATGGTCGGGCCCGACGTGGAGGCGACCGCGCTGGTGCGCCACTGCAACCGGCTCTTCGTCACCGGCGCCAACCTCACCGTGCCGACGGTGACCGTCGTGCTGCGCAAGGCCTACGGACTGGGCGCCCAGGCGATGATGGGCGGCTCGACCAAGGCCCCCTTGGCCTGTGTGGCCTGGCCGACCGGCGAGTTCGGCGGCATGGGGCTGGAGGGCGCGGTGCGCCTCGGGTACCGCCGGGAGCTCGACGCGGCGGCCGACGACGAGGCGCGGGCGGCGCTGTTCGACGAGCTGGTCGAGCGGTCGTACCAGGTCGGCAAGGCGCTGAGCGTGGCCACCTACTTCGAGATCGACGACGTCATCGACCCGGCCGAGACCCGCCGGTGGATCACCGCGCTGCTCGACGCCGCGCCGACCCCGGCCGTCCGCTCCGGCAAGAAGCGCCCCAACATCGACACCTGGTGAGTGCGTCGGCGCTCGTCGTCACGGCGCTGGTGGTGGCGCTGGCCGCGACGGTGCAGCTGGCCGCCGGCTTCGGCTTCGGGCTGGCCGCCGTGCCGTTGCTGGCGGTCGTGCTCGACGCCCACGACGCCGTCGTGCTGGCGCTCGCCCTCGCCACGTTCACGAACACGTACCAGGCGTGGACCGGACGCCACGATGCCGACCGGCGCGTCGTCGCCCGACTGCTCGCCGGCGCCGCCATCGGTCTGCCGGTCGGGCTGCTCGTGTTCCGGCTGCTCGAGGAGCGCTGGCTGAAGTTGTTGATCGGCCTGATCGTGCTGGCGGCAGTCGTCCTCATCGCCCGGCGCATCGACCTGCGCCACGCCGGTCGAGGACTGGACGTCACGGCCGGCGTGATGTCGGGCGCGCTGACGATGTCCTCCGGCGTGAACGGGCCACCCCTGGTCTTCGTCCTGCAGGCCCGCCACTTCCCGCCGGCGCGGTTCCGCGGCACGATCACGACGGTCTTCGCCGTGCTCGACGTGGTCAGCGTCGCGACGTTCGCGATCGCCGACGAGCTCGACGGCCGGTTGCTGCAGGGGATGGCGGCGGCGCTGCCGGGACTCGCCGCCGGCGCCGTGGTCGGGATGGCGCTGCGCCGTCATCTCCACGTCGAACGGTTCCGCGTTCTCGTCCTCGTCCTGCTCAGCGTGGCCGCCACCACGGCACTGGTCAGCGCGCTGGCCAGCGGCTCATGAACCGAACATGGTGAGCCACTGGTCCCGACTGGCCGGGCGGAACACGGAGTTTTGCTCGGTCACCGCGGCCATCGTGCCGCTCGACGCCACCGAGTAGCGGTGGCCGGGAAAGACCATCGTCGCGCCGGGCAGCGTGGCCAGCCGCTGCAAGCTGTCGAACATCTCGGCGGGGTCGGCGCCGGGCAGGTCGGTGCGGCCGCACCCGTCGAGGAAGAGGGTGTCGCCGGAGACGAGCCGGCCGTCGACGAGGAAGCACTGGCTGCCCGGTGTGTGGCCGGGTGTATGGACGAGCACGACGTCGACGGCACCGACGCTCACGACGTCGCCCGGTTCGTGGGCCCGCAGCTCGGACTCGGCGACGCCCGTCGTCCGCGCCACCCACGGGACCTCGGCCCGCTGCACGTGGACCGGGCAGCTGACCCGCTCCAGCAGCCGGGCCACTCCGTCGATCGAGTAGTCCATCATCGATCCGCCGACGTGATCGGGGTGGTAGTGGGTGGCCAACACGCCGGCCACGACCATGCCGTCGGCCTCTACCGCGTCGACGAGGTCGTCGACGGCGTAGGCCGGGTCGACGAGCAGGCACTCGCCGGCGGCGCGGTCGCCGATGGCGTAGACGAAGTTGACCATCTGCGTGGCCACGGGATCGCCGACGGCGAAGTCGCGCCCTGACAGCAGCTGGCGGAAGTACAGCCGGTCGTCGTCGTCGACACGTTGACGCGGGAGCTCGCTCCGCTCGCTCACTGGTGCACTCTTGCGTCGTGAGACGGGTTCGCTGGATCGGCGACCGCCGGGCACCAGCGAGCGCGTCGCCGCAGAGCCGGCGACGAAGAAGCACCGCAACGCTGATTCGCTCGCTCGAAGACTGGCTCGCTCATCGGGGCCAACCTAACCCCGTCGTTACAGTGCCGCCCATGACCGAGCCCGAGGGCGAGGAGCGTGTCCGGTACGGCGTGATCGGCACCGGGATGATGGGCGTCGAGCACATCAACAACCTGCTCGCCATCGACGGCGCGGCGGTCGCCGCGATCGCCGATCCCGAGCCGCTGTCGCTCGACTTCGCCCACCACGCCGTCGGGATCGACGCCCCGCTGGAGCGCTTCGCCGACCACCGGGACCTCATCGCGTCCGAAGCCTGCGACGCCGTCGTCATCGCCTCGCCCAACCACACCCACCACGACATCCTCCTCGATGTGCTGGCCAGCCCGCTGCACGTGCTCGTCGAGAAGCCCCTGTGCACGACGGTCGCCGACTGCCGGGACGTGGTCGAGGCGGCCGCCGACGGTCCGGCCGGCCGAGTGGTCTGGATGGGCCTCGAGTACCGCTACATGCCGCCGACGCAACGCCTCATGGAGGAGATCGCCGCCGGCACCGTGGGCAACGTGCGCATGGTGGCGATCCGCGAGCACCGCTTCCCGTTCCTGCACAAGGTCGGCAACTGGAACCGGTTCACTCGCAACACTGGCGGCACGCTGGTGGAGAAGTGCTGCCACTACTTCGACCTGATGAACGTCGTCGTCGGGGTCCGCCCGCGGCGGGTGGTGGCCTCCGGAGCCCAGGACGTCAACCACCTCGACGAGGAGTACGACGGCGAGATCCCCGACATCATCGACAACGCGTACGTCGTCGTCGAGTACGAGAACGGTGTCAGGGCGATGCTCGACCTGTGCATGTTCGCCGAGGCCTCGAAGAACGAGCAGGAGCTGTGCGTCGTCGGTGACGAAGGCCGCGTCGAGGCGCTCGTCTCGGAGAGCATCGTGCGGATAGGTCGCCGGGCCGACGGCATCGGCCGGACCACCGAGCACCCCGTCGCCGACCCGCGGGTCCAGTTCGAGGGTTTCCACCATGGCTCGAGCTACCTCGAGCACCTCGACTTCCTGGCCGCCATCCGGTCGGGATCGCCACCGGCGGTCACGCTGGAGGACGGCCTGTGGTCGGTCGCCATCGGCCAGGCCGGCCACCGCTCGATCGAGGAGGGGCGCTGGGTCGACATCGCCGAGTTGTTCACGTGAGGCCGGACCTGCCGATTGGAAGCGGCCGAAGACGGTCGATCGCAAACAGCAGTTCGGTTCCGCTGACCGCCCTGCGCGTCGGCCAGCCGATCGTGTTCGGCGGTGACCGGGTCACGCACGTCGACGAGCAGTTGGCGGCCGACTTCCGCCCCGGCGACCGCCTGCTCGTCGTCGGCACGACCGGGGAC
>JACCUL010000301.1 GCA_013811855.1 Acidimicrobiia bacterium | reverse complement strand
AGCTCGATGCGCCGGTCGACTTCGCCAGCCGGGACAGCGCCACGATCGGGGGTGCGGTCGCCACGAACGCCGGCGGTTCGCGGGTCGTGCGGTTCGGCACCATGCGGTCGCAGGTCGCCGGCGTCCAGGCCGTGCTGGCCGACGGTTCGACCGTCGGCTCCCTGGCCGGGTTGCCGAAGGAGACCGTCGGGTTGCACTGGCCGTCGCTCCTGGCGGGCAGCGAGGGGACGCTCGGCGTCGTCACGGCCGCCCGGCTGCGGCTCGTGCCCTGGTACCGGGCGACGACGACGGCGTTGGTGGCGGTGGCAGGGTTGGAGGAGGCCGTCTCGTTGTTGGCGCGCCTGCGCGCCAGGGTGCGGGCGCTCGACGCCGTGGAGCTGATCCTGCCCGAGGCGATGGCCGTCGTCGCCGCCCACCTCGGACGCCGCCCGCCGATCGGCGACGACGCCACCGGCGCGTTCGTCGTCGTCGAGTGCGCCGACCACACCGACCCCACCGACGAGCTCACGGCCGTGCTGGCCGCCGCCCCGGAGGTCCTCGACACGGCGATCGCCACGTCCGGGCCGGCACGCCACGGTCTGCTCGAGCTGCGCGATCGCATCACGGAGTCCATCGCCGCGCTGGGCGTGCCGCTGAAGCTCGACGTGGCCGTCCCCGTCGGCGCGCTGGCCGAGCTGATGGCCGAGGTTCGGGCGAGCGTCGAGCGCCACGGCGGACGCCTCGTCCCCTTCGGGCACCTGGCCGAGGGCAACGTCCACGTCAACGTGCTCGACGCCGCCGACCCGGCGGACATCACCGACGAGGTCCTCGGCGCCGCCGCCGCGCTGGGCGGGACGATCTCGGCCGAGCACGGCGTCGGCACGGCCAAGACGCCATACCTCCACCTCGTGCGATCGACGGACGAGCTCCGGGCGGCGGCGGCGTTGCGGCGGGCGCTCGACCCCGCCGCCGTCCTCAACCCCGGCGTGCTCGGCTGACGTTCACGTGCCGTACGCGAACCCGAGGTCCGGTGCCGTCAGCAGCGGGTGGTACGGGATGCCGTTCTCGGCGGCCATCGCCGCGCACGTGCCGCCGCGGTCGACGATGACCGTGATCGCCACCACCTCGGCCCCGACCTGACGGACGACGTCGACGGCCTCCATCAGGGAGGTGCCGCGCGTGACGGTGTCCTCCGCGACGACGACGCGGTCACCAGCCTGCAGCGCGCCGGCGATGCGACCGGTCACGCCGTGGTCCTTGGCTTCCCTGCGGACGCTGAAGCTGCGCAGCGGACGTCCCCGCTCGGCGGCGATGGCGGCCACCCCGAAGGCGAAGGCGTCGGCGCCCATGGTCAACCCGCCGATGGCGGTGGCGTCGTCGGGCACGACGGCGAGGGCCGCGTCGGCGAGGAGCACGATCCCGTCGGGCCGGCAGGCGGTCTGCTTGGTGTCGAGGAACCACGCGCTCCGGGCGCCGGACTTGAGCACGAAGTCACCGTGTCGCACGGCGTGGACGAGGACGTGGGTCCGCAGCGCGTCGAGCGCGGGGGACAACGGCGGGAGCGTCGCTCCGTCATGGACCGTTGCATGCGAGGGCGGATCGTCCATCCCGTTCGATTCTATGAATTTCCGCCACGAAGTCGTATGATCGGACGTCATGGCAAAGCGTGGTCCGAAGAACTCACTGAGCGTCGAGCACAAGGCGGCGATGGCCCAAGGTCGGTCGGAGGGTCGTGTCGTGCGCGACTATCTCGACGCCCTGCGGGCCAACAAGCCGAAGCGGGGGCGCAAGCGCACGCCGGACACGGTCAACAAGCGCCTCAAGGCGATCGACGACGAGCTCCTCACGGCGGACGCGATCAGCGAGCTGCGCCTGCTACAGGAGCGACGCAACTTGAGTGACGAGTTGAGCACCATGGGCGGCGAGATGGACATCAGCGTGTACGAGGACGCCTTCGTCCGCGCCGCCGGCTCCTACAGCCAGCGTCACGGCATCGCCTACACCACGTGGCGGGAGATCGGCGTCCCGGCCAGCGTGCTCAGCAAGGCCGGCGTCTCCCGAAGCAGCAACTAACCGACTCACTAACGGGCGGTCGATCGGGGATCGATCCGCTCGAGCTCGGCCGCCACGCGATCCCGATGGCGGATGGATCGCGCCAGGTCGAACACCGCATCCAACGCCGTGCCATCGAGCGTGACCTCGGGGTCGGCGTCGAGCAACACCCGCAGCTGGCGGCCCTCCCGCCAGGCCGTCATGGCGTTGCGCTGCACCACGCGATACGCATCGTCGCGTGACATCCCCGCCGCCACCAGGGCCAGCAAGACGGGCTGGCTGAAGACGAGGCCGAAACTGGACCACAGGTTGTCCTCCATCCGCTTCTCGTCAACCTGCAGCCGGGACAACAGGCCGTTGAGTCTCCCGACCATGTAGTGCACGAGATGCGAGCTGTCGGGCAGGATGATCCGTTCGACGGAGGAGTGCGAGATGTCTCGTTCGTGCCACAAGGCGACGTCCTGCAGGCCGGCCGACAGGTTCGAGCGGACGACCCTGGCCAGGCCACTGATCGTCTCGGCCGAGATCGGGTTGCGCTTGTGGGGCATCGCCGACGAGCCCTTCTGGCCCGGCTTGAACCCTTCCAGCGCCTCGCCGACCTCGGTGCGCTGCAGGTGGCGGAGCTCGACGGCGACGAGCTCGCACGTGCCGGCAACCGCCGCGCAGGCCCAGAGATATTCGGCGTGGCGGTCCCGGGCGATGACCTGCGTGGCCGGCACCGGCCGCAGGCCCAGCGCCGCACCGACGTACTGTTCGACCGCCGGGTCGACGTTCGAATAGGTGCCGACGGCGCCGGACAACTTGCACACGGCAACGGTGTCGCGGGCGGCCCGGAGTCGCCCGAGGTCGCGGTCGAGCTGCAAGGCCCACAGCGCCACCTTGGCCCCGAACGTCGTCGGCTCGGCGTGAATGCCGTGGGTCCGTCCGACGGTGACCGTGTCGACGTGACGGCGAGCGAGATCGATGGCCGTGATGAGCAGCTCGTTCGTCGCCGCGACGATCAGCTCCGCGGCATCGCGCAGGGCCCAACACAGCGCCGTGTCGACCACGTCGGAGGACGTCAGGCCGTAGTGGATCCACGATCCGGACGGCTGACCGATGCGCTGCTGCACCACGTCGACGAACGCGGCGACGTCGTGGTCGGTGGTCCGCTCCCGGTCGCTGACGGCGGCGACGAACTCGTCGTCGGTCGCCGGCGCCCGCGCCCGGCACGCCTGGGCGTCGGCGGTCGGCACGACACCGAGCGCGGCGTGCGCCTCGGTGGCCAAGAGCTCGACCTCCAGCCAGCGGCCGAAGCGCGCCGTGTCGGCCCAGATCGCCGCCATCTCCGGGCCAGAGTACCGCTCGATCACGTCACGTTCTCGGGTCTCCGGGCCCGTCACCCTCTGCGCGCGAGCGAGCGCCAGCGAGCGAGCGGCCAACACCGGCCTGCGTGGCCGGGGAACGCCAGATCACGTAGTCGTCCCGCTCGGCGCCGACCCCGACGACGCGCACGGGAATGCCCACCTCACGCTCGACGAGGGCGATCAACGCGCCGGCCGCGGCCGGGAGGTCGACCGGTTCGCGCACCTCGCTCAACGTCGTGCCCCAGCCGGGCAGCTCGTCGTAGACCGGCTCGATGCGGGCCAGCACGTCGGCGCGGTCGGGGTACGCCCGAACCGCGGCGCCGTCGAGCAGATAGCCGGTGCACACCTTGACGGTGGCGAAGCCGTCAAGCACGTCGAGCTTCGTCAGGGCCACCTCGCTCAGGCTGTTGAGTCGCACGGCGTGACGCAGCATCACGCAGTCGAGCCAGCCGGCCCGGCGGCGCCGCCCGGTGACGGTGCCGAACTCCCGGCCGACGTCGACGAGGGTGTCGCCGTCGTCGTCGGTCAGCTCGGTCGGGAACGGCCCGGCGCCGACGCGGGTGGTGTACGCCTTGGTGATCCCGACGACCCGGTCGATGTCGCGCGGTCCGAGCCCCGTGCCGGCGCAGGCGCCGCCGGCGGTCGGGTTCGACGACGTGACGTACGGATACGTGCCGTGGTCGAGGTCGAGGAACGTCGCCTGCGCGCCCTCGAGCAAGAGGTGATCGCCACGACCGAGCGCGTCGTGCAGCAGTCCGACGGTGTCGGTCACGTACGGCACCAGCCGGGCGCCGAGCACGGCAAAGCGATCGACGATGTCGTCGACGTCCAACGGCTCGCCGCCGGCCGCCGTGATCTCGGCGTTCTCGGCGACGGCGCGGGCGCGCACCGCGGCGGCGAACGCACGAGGGTCCACCACGTCACCGGCCCGCAGGCCGACGCGGCGGGCCTTGTCCGCGTACGCCGGGCCGATGCCCTTCAGCGTCGTGCCGATCTTGTCGTCGCCGCGCACGGCCTCGGCGATGGCGTCGTGGGCCTGATGCCACGGGAAGATCAGGTGCGCGCGGCTCGACACCTGCAACCGGGCACACGAGATCCCGCGAACCTCGAGCCCGTCGATCTCGGCGAAGAGCGTCGGCAGGTCGACGACGACACCGTTGCCGATCACCGGCACCACGTGGTCGTACAGGATCCCGCTCGGGACGAGCTGGAGCGCGTACCGCTCGCCGCCGACGACGACCGTGTGGCCGGCGTTGTGACCGCCCTGGTACCGCACGACGTACCCGTGCTCCTTGGCCAGCAGGTCGATGACCTTGGCCTTGCCCTCGTCGCCCCACTGGGCGCCGACGACGACGGTGACGGGCATGCGGGGGCGACCCTATCTGCCATGACCTAGCCCAGACCGGGTGGGCAAACCCACGGCGTGACGGTTCGCTTCGCCAGCTGCGCAGCCGAGGCAGCCCCGGCCGTGACGCTGGCGGCCGCGCCCGCCGGCCCGGCCTCGATACCGTCGGCGCGATGGTCTCGGTGATGCGCCGGCAACGGTGGTCGCAGATGGACGAGCCGGCGCGCGTGGCGTTGTGCGCGCGTGGTCTCGCCGACATCTTCGACCCGGCGCTGCGAACCTCGATCGCCGAGCTCGTCGAGGACGTGCGGACGCGCGGTGACGTCGCCGTGTGCGACGCGCTGGCGCGATTCGACGGCGTCGACGTGGAGCCCGACGGCCTGCGCGTGGCGCCCGACGAGGTGGCCGCGGCGAATGTGTCGAGCGCCGTCGACGCCGCGCTGGACGACGCCATCGCCCACTGCCGGGCGTTCAACGAGCAGGTGTTGGAGCGGTTGGAGGACTGGAGCTTCGAGCCCGAGCCGGGGCTGCGCGTCGGCGAGCGGGTCACACCGATCACCTCGGCCGGCCTCTTCGTGCCGTCGGGGAAGGCCAGTTATCCGTCGGTCGCCTACCAGCTCGGCGTGCCGGCGACCGTCGCCGGCGTGCCGCGGATCGTGCTCGTGGTCCCTCCGGTGCCCGGCGGAGGTGGCGCCGTCGATCCGGCCGTGCTCGTCGTGTGCCGCAAGCTCGGCATCGCCGACGTCTTCCGCGTCAACGGGCCGGCAGGACTCGCCGCGCTCGGCTTCGGCACCGACTCGATCCCGCGCGTGCGCAAGATCGTCGGCCCCGGCTCGCCGGCGGTCACGTGCGCGCAGATCGAGATGCAGCGCCATGGCACGGCGACGATGATGCTGCTCGGTCCGACGGAGAGCCTGGTGATCGCCGACGGGGCCGCCGATCCGGTGCGGCTGGCCGCCGACCTGTTGATCGAGGCCGAGCACGGCACCGACTCGTCGGTCGTGCTCGTGACGACGTCGACGGAGCTGGCCGACGCCACGGATGCCGAGCTGGCCCGCCAGCTGGCCGACCTGCCCGCGGTGCGGGGCGACGCCGCCCGGGCCTCGCTCGGCGCCAACGGTGGGTGCGTGCTCGTCGACGACCTGACCGCGGCCGTCGCCGTCGCCAACCGCTACGCCCCCGAGCACCTGCAGGTCGCCGTGGCCGACGCAGCCGTCGACGACGTGGTCGACGGGCTCGTCAACGCCGGCGAGATCCTCGTCGGCCAGGACACCCCGTTCAGCGCGGCCAACTACGTCATCGGCTGCCCGGCGTCGCTGCCGACGTCAGGCTTCGCTGAGGTGTCGTCGGGGGTGACGGTCGAGACGTTCCTCAAGCGCACCGCCGTCGCTCGCGCCGACGCCCGGGCGTTGGCCCGCATGGCCCCGACCATCACCGCGTTGGCCGACCACGAGGGTTTCCCCGCCCACGCCGCCGCCCTCCGCCGTCGGGCCGACGGATTCTCGTGATGATCGGGCCGGAAAGGTGTTTGTGTCACCGCGCGTGGCCGGGTTCGGGCACGTGCGGTGACACAAACATAGAAATCAGGTCGTGACGACGAGTCGGCCGTCGGTGGCGTCGACGCTGATGTGGCCGCCCTCGGTGACCTTGCCTTCCAGCAGCATGACGGCGGCGGGGTCGCCGATCTCGCGCTGGATGACGCGCTTCAACGGGCGGGCGCCGAAGGCCGGGTCGAAGCCCTCGCGGGCCAAGTGGGCCATCGCCGCCGGTGTGACGTCGAGCTCGATGCGCCGGGCGGCCAGGCGGCGGCGCCACACCTCGAGCTGGATCTCGACGATGCGCGTCAGGTCGTCCTCGGTCAGGGCGCGGAAGCGGATGATCTCGTCGACCCGGTTGATGAACTCGGGCTTGAAGAACTCCAACGGGTCGCCCGGCAGGTTCGACGTCATGATCAGCACGGTGTTCGTGAAGTTGACCGTGCGACCCTGCCCGTCGGTCAGGCGGCCGTCGTCGAGCACCTGCAGCAGCGTGTTGAACACGTCGGGGTGGGCCTTCTCGATCTCGTCGAGCAGCACGACCGAGTACGGCCGGCGCCGGATGGCCTCGGTGAGCTGCCCGCCCTCGTCGTAGCCCACATAGCCGGGGGGCGCGCCGATCAGCCGGCTGACCGAGAACTTCTCCATGTACTCGCCCATGTCGATGCGCACCATCGCCTGCTCGTCGTCGAACAGGAACTGGGCGAGCGCCCGGGCCAGCTCGGTCTTGCCGACGCCGGTGGGGCCGAGGAACATGAACGAGCCGATCGGCCGGTGCGGGTCCGACAGCCCGGCGCGGCTGCGGCGCACGGCGTTGGCAACGGCGGTGACGGCGGTGTCCTGGCCGATGACCCGTTCGTGGAGGTGCTCCTCGAGGTGGATCAGCTTGGCCGCCTCGGCCTCCATCAGCCGGGTGACCGGGACACCGGTCCACTTGGACACGACCTCGGCGATGTCCTCGGCGTCGACCTCCTCCTTGAGCATCCGGTTGTCCCGCTGCAACTCGTCGAGGTGGCCCGTGGCGTCCAGGATGCGTTGCTCCAGCTCGGGGATGCGGCCGTAGCGGATCTCGGCGGCGACGTTGAGGTCGGTCTCCCGCTCGATCTGCGTGCGCAGCTGCTCCAGCTCCTCCTTCAAGGTGCGGATGGCGTCGATCGCCTCGCGCTCCTCGTTCCAATGCCGCTTCATCTCGGCCAGCTCGACGTTCAGCGCGGCGAGCTCGTCGTGCAGCGCGTCGAGGCGCGCCGCCGACGCGTCGTCGGACTCCTTCTCCAAGGCGACCTGCTCGATCTCGAGCTGCAGGATGCGCCGTTGGACGACGTCGATCTCGGTCGGCATCGAGTCGATCTCGATGCGCAGCTTGCTGGCCGACTCGTCGACGAGGTCGATCGCCTTGTCGGGCAGGAAGCGGTTGGTGAGGTAGCGGTTCGACAGCACCGCCGCGGCGACCAGCGCCGAGTCCTGGATGCGCACGCCGTGGTGGACCTCGTAGCGCTCCTTCAGCCCGCGCAGGATGCCGACGGTGTCCTCGACCGACGGCTCGGCGACGTACACCTGCTGAAAGCGGCGCTCCAGCGCCGGGTCCTTCTCGACGTGCTTCCGGTACTCGTCGAGGGTGGTGGCGCCGATCATCCGCAGCTCGCCGCGCGCCAGCATCGGCTTGATCATGTTGCCGGCGTCCATCGCCCCCTCGGCGGCACCCGCGCCGACGATCGTGTGCAGCTCGTCGACGAACGTGATGATCTGCCCGGCGGCGTCGGTGATCTCCTTGAGCACCGCCTTCAACCGCTCCTCGAACTCGCCGCGGTACTTGGCGCCGGCGAGCATCGAAGCCAGGTCCAAGGCAATGATCCGCTTGGTCTTCAGCCCCTCGGGCACGTCGCCGTCGGCGATGCGGCGGGCCAGCCCCTCGACGATCGCCGTCTTGCCGACGCCTGGCTCTCCGATCAGCACCGGGTTGTTTTTGGTCCGGCGCGACAGCACCTGGATGACACGGCGGATCTCGTCGTCGCGCCCGATGACCGGATCGATCTTGCCGTCACGGGCCCGCGCCGTGAGGTCCTGCCCGTAGCGCTCGAGCGCCTGGAACTGTTCCTCCGGGTTCTGCGACGTGACGCGGTGCGAGCCGCGGACCTCCTGCAGCGCCTGCAGCAGCTCCTCGGTGCCGATGCCGAGCCGATCGTGCATGGCCAACAGGAGGTGCTCGACAGAGAGGTAATCGTCGCGCAGATCGCGGCGGGCCTGCTCGGCGGCGTCGAACAGGGCGGTGAGCGGGCGGGCCAGCCGCGGCTCGTCGCCCCCGTACGCCTTGGGCAGCTTGGCCAGCGCCTCGTCGGCCTTGTTCCGGACCATCAAGGGGGCCAGGCCGACCTTGGCCAGCACGGCCGGGACGATGGTGTCGTCCTGGCGGGTGACGGCCGACAGCAGGTGATCGGGTGTCAGCTCGGGGTTGGACGCGGCCTTGGCCCGGTCGATGGCCGCGGCCATGGCCTCCTGGGTCTTCAGGGTCCAGGTCTTGGGGTCGAGCGCCATGGACTCGGAGGATACTGCGTCCGGACAAATCCTGAGCGCGTCCGTGTCAACTTTGACCGCGAGCCCGCGGGGGTGATTTGACGACGGTCTGCAACTGGTCCACAATTCCGGCCAGGCGCAATCCGGGCGGCGCTTTGCTCCGAAACCTCGGGCGGGGACCCGTCGAGCCGCTGGTCGCCAGACGTAAACGACGTAAACAACGTAGAAGGAGCAAGATATGTCCGGTTTGTCACGCCGCGACCTGTTGCGTGCCTCTGCGGGAGCCGCTGCCGTTGCGGTCCCCATGAGCGTGCTCAGTCGCCCCGCCTTCGCCGCCGGCCCCGCCGGTTCGGCGACCGTCGCCGGTCGAGGGGCCGCCGACGCCACCGATGCCATCGCCCTCGAAGCCGACGGGCCCGTCATGTTCTGTGTCCACGACGCCGCCGCCGGCCAGGTCTCGATCCTGCACGGCAGCGACGAGGTCGTCGTCAGCGACCGGGCACTCGTCAACCGCATCCTCCGCGCCGCCGCGGCCCACAAGGTCTGACAGGAGCCCAACAAATGTCCTCACACCGTGAAGCACCCGAGATCTCCAAGGATCCCGTCGCCGACAGCACCGACACCTACGCGTTCGTCAGCCCCGACCGGCCCGACACCGTCACGATCATCACCAACTACATCCCGTTCGAGGATCCCGCCGGCGGTCCGACCTTCTTCGAGTTCGGCGACGACGTGCTCTACCGCATCAACATCGACAACGATGGTGACGGCCGTCCGAACGTGTACTACGACTTCCGGTTCACGACCGAGCTCGGCAACCCCGAGACGTTCCTCTACAACACCGGGCCGATCGACTCGCTCGACAGCCCGAACTTCAACCGCAAGCAGTTCTACGCCGTCCGCGAGACTCGCCGGGGCCAGGAGCCGAGGCTGCTCGAACGCGGGCTGGCGTCGCCGCCGTGCAACGTCGGGATCCGCTCGACGCCGAACTACGCCGCTCTGGCCAACTCGGCGATCCACGACCTCGAGGGCGGCATCAAGGTGTTCGCCGGGCAACGGCTCGACGGGTTCTACATCGATCTCGGCTCGATCTTCGACCTCGCCGCGCTGCGCCCGTTCCAGAACCTGCACCTGATCCCCACGCCGGCCGCCCACGGTGTCGACGCGCTGCGCGCGTTCAACGTGCACACGATCGCCATCCAGATCCCGATCAACCGGATCACCCGGCGGCGCAACTTCCCGAAGAACCGCATGGGCCCGCAGGCTGTCGTCGGCGTGTGGGCCTCGGCGTACCGCCAGAAGGGCCACTACCGCAGCGAGGAGCGGAGCTGGTCGTCGGGACCGTTCACCCAGGTGTCCCGGCTCGGCAACCCGCTCTTCAACGAGCTCCTCGTCCCGATGTCGCGCAAGGACGAGTGGAACCGGGTCACGCCGGCACAGGAGAGCAGCTTCGTCGAATACGTGGCCCAGCCCGAGCTGGCCAAGCTGCTGCCGATCCTGTACCCGGGTGTGTTCCCGCACCTGGCCGCGTTGACCGCCGACCGCGCCGACCTGTTGGCGATCCTGCTGACCGGCGTGCCGCCGGGCATCATCCCGCACTTCCAGAACTTCATGGCGGCCACGAAGGCCGACATGCTGCGGCTGAACGTGGCGATCCCACCGACGGCCCCGGAGGACGCTCACCCCAACGGGATCCTCGGCGGCGACCTCGCCGGGTTCCCGAACGGCCGTCGCGTGTTCGACAACATCGTGACCGTCGAGCTGCAGGCCATCGCCGGCGCGACGTACCCGCTCGTCGATCCGTCGTACACGCCGGACGGCGCGGCGACGCTCATCAACGACGGTGTGACGATCCCGGGGAACGTCAGCTACCTCGACACGTTCCCGTACCTCGACCACCCGGTCAGCGGCTACGACGTCCTGCCGCTGTCCGTGATGAGCTAGATGATGAGCGGAGTGCACACGCACGCCGACGGGACCGTCCACGACGATCACCCGCACGGTGTGGCCACCAACCACGTCGTGCGCGGTGGTCCGCCGGTGCTCGACATCGGCGGCGACATCGGGGCGATGGTCGTGCTGATGGACCCGTCGACCGCCGGCACCGAGCTGTTCCTGCGGTCCGAGCACGACCCGCCGATCGACATCCACACCGGTGTGTGGACCCGGCCACTCGGGTCGGGCGAGTCGACGGCGGCCGTGTTCCCCGAGCTCGTCGAAGGCACCTACTGGGTGCTCGACGCGTCCGGGAACGCCACACAGCGCGTGGGCATCACGGGCGGCGCGCTGGCCGAGCTCGACATCCGAGGCCGCCGCCCACCGAAGTGAGGCATCTCCCGACCCGCCATCCCGACGAACCTAGGGTGGCGGGTCATGGGGATGGACATGGGGAACGCATCGACGGCGCGCCTGCGCCGCTCCGACCCGGCGTGCCGGGCACCGAGCTCGGGCGCAGCGGCGGCAAGCTGACCACGATCGACTGCATCGCCCAGTCGCTCGCGGTCGGGCCGATCTTCTCGGCCGCCGTGCTCGGCGCCATCCTCGCCACCCTGGCCGGGGGCGTCGGCCCGTTCGTCATCGTGCTGACGACCGTGGGCATCCTCGGGCTCGGCCTGCTCGTCAGCGAGCTGGCCAAGCGCTTCAGCGGCTCGGGCACGGTGTACGAGTACATCGCCCACACCCTCGGCAAGCGACCGGCCGTGTTTGCCACGGGGGCCTACCACCTGGCGGCGATCTCGCTCTACACAGGGATCCCAGTCATCGGCGGCATCTTCCTCAAGTTCTTCTGCGCCGCCCACCTCGGGTTCGACCCGCCGTGGTGGCTGATGGCGCTGGCCGTGCTGGCGTTCACGATCGGCGTCAACCTCATCGGCGTGCAGGTGTCCGTGCGCACGCAGCCATCATCATCGTGTCGATCGTGCCGTTCCTCGTGCTGGTCATCGCCGTCATCGCCGACGGCGGGCCGGGCGGCAACACCGTCTCCGTGTTCGACCCGACGAACGTCGCCGAAGGCGGTTCGGTCTTCAAAGGGCTGCTGTTCGGCATCTTGATGTTCGTCGGCTTCGAGCTGGCCGCCGCGCTCGGCGAGGAGACCGAGCATCCGCGGCGCTCGATTCCGATCGCCATCGTCGCCACGATCCTGATCATCGGTGTGTTCTACGCGCTGACCCAGTACATCGGCACGATCGGCAGCGGCGGCCCCGACGAGGTGCCGTTCGACTTCGCCGCCATGGGCGAGTACTACGTCGGCCGCTGGCTGTCCGTTCTCATCGAGCTGGCCGTCATCCTCGACATCCTCGCCGTCGGCATCGGATTCACGGCGGCGACGTCGCGGGGCCTGTTCACGCTGGCTCGCGACGGCCTGCTCCCCAGTCGCATGGCGGCCGTCAACCGCGCCGACGTGCCGACGGTCGCCACGTACACCGTCGGCGGGCTCGGCCTGGCGGTGATCGTGATCGGTCTGCTCGTGTACGGCACGTCGGCGACCGACGGTCTGCCGGACGTGTTCAACGAGTTCACCGTGACGTCGACGATCGGAGCGTTCGTCATCGCCATCGTGTACGTGCTCTTGTGCGTCGGGGGGATCCGCTACTTCGCCACGCGCGTCGTGCGCCCGGCGGCGGTGGTCGCCGGCCTGATCGGGTTGGTCACCGCGGCCGCGGGTGTCGGCGCCCAATTCATCGAGGGCACCGCACCCGTGGGCGACGCACTCTGGGGGCGCCATCTCGGCCTGGTCGTCCTCGCCCTGGTGGCGATCTGGCTCGTGGCCTGCGTGGTGTCCCGTCCGGCCGCTGTCGACGCCGCCGGCGACCGGGCGATCGTGCACCATTCGTAAGCGGCCACTGCGCCCCCACGCCGTTCGTGTCAGCGAAACTGACCGATGCCGTCACTTTCGCTGACACGAAGGCCAGCGGCGACCCGGCGGGCCGGCGTCGAAGGGCTGACACCCCGTCGG
>JACCUL010000278.1 GCA_013811855.1 Acidimicrobiia bacterium | reverse complement strand
CCGGCCGCTGGTACCGTCCGCGGATGACGACCGCCGGCAACGACGCCCCCATGGCCGCGCTCGCGAGCACGGCCGCCAGCCGCTACGGCGATCGCGTCGCGGCCCGGTTCCTGCGCGACGGCGAGTGGACCGATCTGACCTACACCGAGCTGTGGGACCGGGTCCGTCCCGTCGCCCACGGGCTCGTCGACCTCGGCGTCGGCATCGGCGACCGGGTCGGCATCCTGTGCAACACCCGGGTCGAGTTCACGATCGCCGACCTTGCCATCGCGACCGTCGGCGCCATCGTCGTGCCGGTCTACCCGTCGAACTCGCCCGACGAGTGCGAGTGGGTGGTCGGCAACTCGGGCGCCGTGGCGATCGTCTGCGAGAACGCCGACCAGGTCGCCAAGATCGACGCCGTCCGCAGCGGGCTGCCCGACCTGCGCCACGTCGTGGTCATCGACGGCACGGTCGAAGGCGCGGTGACGCTCGACGAGCTGGCCAGCCGGGGCGAGGGTGGCGACGACGCCGAGCTGGAACGGCGGGCGGCGACGGTCGGGCCCGACGACGCCTGCCTGATCATCTACACGTCGGGCACGACGGGCCGGCCGAAGGGCGTCGTGTTGACGAACAGGGGGTTCGCCGCCGGCCGGCGGTCGGCCGTCGAGATGGAGCTGTTCGGCCCGGGCGACGTGATCTACCTCTACCTGCCGCTGGCCCACGTCTTCGGCCAGCTGATCCAGGCCGACAGCGTCGAGGTCGGGGCCACCATCGCCTATTGGGGCGGCAACACGGCGACGATCGTGGCGGAGCTCGGCGCCGTCAAGCCGACCGTGCTGCCGTCGGTGCCGAGGATCTTCGAGAAGGTGTACGCGCTGGCCCGCGGCATGGTGCCCGAGGGCCAGGAGGAGCAGGCGGCTGCCGCCGTCAGGCTCGGTCTCAAGGTGCGCCTCGCGTCGCGAGACGGCACGCCGGTCAGCGAGGCCGAGCAGGCCATGTTCGAGAAGGTCGACGCCGAGATGTTCGCGCTCGTGCGGGGCATCTTCGGCGGCAACGTGAAGCTGGCCATCTCGGGGGCGGCGCCGATCGCGCCGGAGATCCTCGAGTTCTTCTACGCCGCCGGCGTGCCCGTGCTCGAGGCCTGGGGGATGACCGAGACGACCTCGATCGGCACGCTCAACCTGCCCCGCGCGTTCAAGTTCGGGACCATCGGCCGGCCGGTGGCCGGGGCCGACGTCCGCATCGCCGAGGACGGCGAGATCGAGATGGCCGGAACGATGCTGATGCGTGAGTACTGGCGCAACCCGCAGGCCACCGACGACACGATGACGGCCGACGGCTACCTGCGCACCGGCGATCTCGGGTCGATCGACGAGGACGGCTACGTCACGATCACCGGCCGCAAGAAGGACATCATCATCACGGCCGGCGGCAAGAACCTCACGCCGGCCAACCTCGAGGGCGACCTACGCCGCTCGCGGTGGATCTCCCAGGCCGTCATGTTCGGCGACCGCCGGCCGTACCCGGTCGCGCTCATCACGCTCGACGCCGAGGTCGTCGTGCCGTGGGCCAAGGAGCACGACCTGCCGACCGATCTCGACGAGCTGGCCGAGCACCCGAAGATGCGGGCCCTGATCCAGGCCGACCTCGACGAGGCCAACTCCCGCTACGCCCAGGTCGAGCAAATCAAGAAGTTCAAGATCCTGCCCCGCGACTTCACGCTGGAGGCCGGGGAGCTGACCCCATCGCTGAAGCTCAAGCGCAACGTCGTCTACGAAACCTACGCCGACGCCTTCACCGACCTGTACGGCTGACGGGCCGGCGGCCGCGCCGTCCGTGTGACGTCCGGCGGCGGACCTCCGCCATCCTGAACCGGCATCGGTACCGTCGAGCCTCGTGGCTCGACTCCGTCCGACCGAACGCACCCAGCTCGCGGATCGAGCGTTCGCGTACGTCGATTCGAAGGGGGACCGGCGTCTGCCGATCCACGACGCGGCCCATGTCCGCAACGCGCTCGCCCGGTTCGGCCAGGTGCGCTTCGAGGACGACGCAGCTCGCGAACGGTCCCGCATGCGCCTGCTCCGGGCCGCCAAGCGGTTCGGGATCGTGCCGATCGGTTTCATCGCCAACGAGATCGACGCCGCCCAACGCACGATGGCCACCCGGGGCGCGCTCCCCAGTGGGTTCGTGACGATGCTGATGACCGACGTCGAAGGGTCGACGGCGCTCGTGCAGCAGCTCGGGCCACGGTTCGGCGCGCTCATCGACGACGTGTGGGAGGCGCTCCGAGCGGCCATCGCGCCGGCCGGCGGACTCGAGGTCGAGGCGCGGGCGGACGAGTTCTTCGCCGCGTTCGAAGCCCCGCGCGCGGCCGTCGACGCCGCCGTCGCGATCCAGCGACTGTTCCGGCAGCGATCGTTCCTCGACGACACGAGCGTCCGTTTACGCATCGGGATCCACAGCGGCTACCCGACGTCGACAGTGGACAACTACGTCGGTACCGACGTCAACACCACGTCGCGGATCACCGCCCTCGGCCACGGCGGCCAGATCGTGGTCTCGGCCAACACGCGGGAGGCGGTGCGGGCGACGAGCGGACGGGGCGTGCGGTTCGTCGCCCTCGGCGCTCATCGGCTGCGTGGCTTGCCCGAGCCGATGCCGCTCTTCCAGGTCGCATCGACCGGGCTGGACGGGCGGTTCCCACCGCTGCGAACCTGACTGGCGACACCACCGACCGGTGATGTCCCAGCGGGCGACGCCGACCGGTCCGAGGCCGGGCACGGACTCAGGTCGTCGGCGTGAACGTCACGGGGAGGTGCTCGGGGCCGAAGATGCCGACCGTGTTCGGCTTCCACGTGATCGCACCGTCGAGCGCCAGGCCGGGCATCCGGCGGGCCAGGAGGGGCAGGGCTTCCTGGAGCTCGGCGCGGGCGAGCGCGGCGCCGAGGCAGGAGTGGATGCCGGCGCCGAACGTCAGCTGCGGTTGACCGGCCGGCTCTCTCGTGATGTCGAACGTCGCCGGCTCGGCGAACACGGCCGGATCGCGGTTGGCGACGGCCATCGACGGCGCGATGAACGTGCCGGCGGGGAACAGGACGTCGCGGTACTCGATGTCCGCGCTGGCGAAGCGCCCGGTGCCGCGCACGGCGCCGAAGTAGCGCATCACCTCCTCGACCGCTCGCGGCGCCAGCTCCGGGCGCTCGGCGAGCAGCCGCCACTGATCGGGATGGGCGGCGAACAGGGCGACGGCGCAGCCGAGCTGGTTGCGCGTCGTGTCGGTGCCGCCGACGAGCACCGCCTCGACCATCATCCCGAGCTCCTCGGTCGACAGGCGATCACCCTCCTGCTCGGCGGCGATCAACGCCGTCAGCAGGTCGTCGGCCGGCTCGCGGCGTCGTTGCTCGATGAGCTCGAGCGTGTACTCGTCCAGCTCGTCCTGGGCGGCGGCGATCACCGGCATGTCCTCGCGCAGGTTGCCGTTGAAGATGCGCAAGACGTCCTCGGCCCAGCGGCTGAAGAGCTTCCAGTCCTCCTTCGGCGCGCCGAGCAGCTCGCAGATGATCGGGATCGGGTACGGCTCGCAGACGTCGACGGCGATGTCGGCCCTGCCGTTGACGGCGACGGCGTCGACGAGGCCATCGATGACCTCGCGCATGAACGGGCGCAGGCGGTCGGCGGCGCGGGGCGAGAACGCCGGCCCGACGAGCCGCCGCAGCCGCAGGTGCTCGTCGCCCTCGGCCGAGAGGATCGAGCGGCGCTGCCGGGCGAGGTGCTCGGGCTCGGTGACCCCGTACAGCTCCATGATCCTCGACGTCGCGCTGTGCCACCGCCTGTCGCGCAGGATCGCCACGACGTCCGGGTAGTGGAGGATCGAGAAGCCGAACTCGTTGCGGGCGATCCAGCTCCGCTCCGCGGCCGCCAGACGTTCGCCGAGGAGATCGACGCGGCGCTCGGCCGTGTCGGCCTCGAGCACCGGCAGGTCGAGCTCGACGACGTTGGTGGCCACGACCGAACCCTACGGCCGCGCCCCGCTCGTTGTCAGCCGGCGAGGGCGACGAGGGGGTCGACGTGCCCGATCCCGAGGAACTCGGCCACCGGCTCGCTCGTCACCGCGCCACCGACGGTGTTGACGCCGAGCGCCACGGCCGGGTCCCGCCGCGCCGCCTCGGCCGGACCGTGGAGGGCGACGTCCTGGATGTACGGGAGCGTGGCGTTCGTGAGCGCGTAGGTGCTCGTGTGCGGCACCGCGCCCGGCATGTTGCCGACGGCGTAATGGATCACGCCGTGGTGCTCGTACACCGGATCGTCGTGGGTCGTCTCCCTGATCGTCTCGATGCACCCGCCCTGGTCCACGGCGACGTCGACGATGACCGCCCGCGGCTTCATCGCCCGGACCATCTCCTCGCTGACGACGACCGGCGCCCGGCCGCCGGCCACGAGCACGGCGCCGATCACGAGGTCGGCCTCGGCGACGCTGCGCTCGATGACCCCCCGGTTGGACGCCAAGGTCATGATCCGCCCGCGGTGGATCTGGTCGACCCAGCGCAGCCGGTCGAGGTTCTTGTCGATGAGGACGACCTCGGCCTCCATGCCGGCGGCGATCCACGCCGCGTTCCACCCGACGTTGCCGGCACCGAGCACGACGACGCGAGCGGGCCGCACCCCCGGTGCGCCGCCCATCAGTACCCCGCGACCACCCTTGTGCCGTTCCAGGAAGTGGGCCCCCTGCTGCGGCGCCAGGCGCCCGGCGACCTCGCTCATCGGGGCCAGGAGCGGCAGGGCGCCGTTGTCCAGCTGCACCGTCTCGTACGCCAGCGCCGTCGTCCCGGCGCCGATCAGCGCCTTGGCGACCTCGGGATAGGCGGCGAGGTGGAGGTAGGTGAAGAGCGTGAGGTCCTTGCGCAGGAAGGCGAACTCGTCCTCCTTCGGTTCCTTGACCTTGACCACCATCTGCTGGGCCCAGGCGTCGGCGGCGGTCGGCACGATGTCGGCGCCGGCGGCCACGTAGTCGGCGTCGCTGATCGACGCGCCCTCACCGGCGCCCGCTTCGACGTGGACCTGGATGCCGTACCGCTCCAGCTCGCGCACGCCGTCGGGGGTCATCGCCACCCGGTGCTCAGCCGTCTTGACCTCTCGGGGAACTCCGACGGTGCGGATGGCAGCGCTCATCGGGCCGAGCGTAGAGCGGTGGTACAACTAGCCCATGCAGGCCTTCCAGAACTTCGTCAACGGGCGAAAGGTGGACGCCGGCGACGGCGCCACGACCGCCGTCGTCAACCCGGTCACCGGCGAGAAGTACGGCGAGGCGACGCTCTCGGGCGACGCCGACGTCGATGCGGCGATGCGGGCAGCGGCTACCGCCTTCGACGGCTGGCGCGACGCCACGCCTGCGGAGCGGTCGCTGGCCCTTTTCCGCATCGCCGACGCCGTCGAGGCGCGCGCCGACGAGCTGATCGCCGCCGAGGTCGAGAACACGGGCAAGCCGATCGGCCTGACCCGCTCGGAGGAGATCCCGCCGATGGTCGACCAGATCCGCTTCTTCGCCACCGCGGCCCGGCACCTGGAGGGCAAGAGCGCCGGCGAGTACATGGCCAACATGACCTCGATCGTCCGGCGCGAACCGATCGGCGTGTGCGCCCAGGTCGCCCCGTGGAACTACCCGATGATGATGGCCACGTGGAAGTTCGCCCCCGCCATCGCCGCCGGCAACACCGTCGTGCTCAAGCCGAGCGACACCACCCCGGCGAGCACGACCATGCTGGCCGAGATCGCCGCCGAGTTCCTGCCGCCCGGCGTCTTCAACGTCGTCTGCGGCGACCGCGACACGGGCCGGGCGATGATCGACCACGAGATCCCGGCGATGGTCTCGATCACAGGCTCCATCCGCGCCGGCATGGAGGTCGCCAGCTCGGCGTCCAAGGACCTCAAGCGGGTACACCTGGAGCTCGGCGGCAAGGCGCCGGTCGTCGTGTTCGACGACGCCGACGTCGAGGCCGCGGTCGAGGGCATCTCGGTGGCCGGCTACTTCAACGCCGGCCAGGACTGCACGGCGGCGACGCGCGTGCTCGCCGGCCCGAGCGTCTACGGCGACTTCGTCGACGCACTCGCCGAGGCGGCCAAGGGCACGAAGACCGGCCAGCCCGACGACGAGGACGTGCTGTACGGGCCGGTCAACAACCCGTCGCAGCTCGAGCGGGTCACCGGCTTCGTCGAGCGCGCTCCCGACCATGCCCGCGTCGTGACGGGCGGTCACCGTCAGGGCGACACCGGGTACTTCTACGAACCGACCGTCGTCGCCGACCTCCTCCAGGACGACGAGATGATCCAGGACGAGATCTTCGGACCGGTCATCACGGTGCAGCGCTTCAGCGACGAGGACGAGGCGTTGCGCTGGGCCAACGGCGTCCAGTACGGGCTGGCGTCGAGCGTGTGGACCAAGGACTTCGGCCGGGCCATGCGGATGGCCAAGCGCCTCGACTTCGGATGCGTGTGGATCAACACCCACATCCCGCTGGTGGCCGAGATGCCCCACGGCGGCTTCAAGCGCTCGGGCTACGGCAAGGACCTGTCGTCGTACGGGTTCGAGGACTACACGCGGATCAAGCACGTGATGGCCAACCTGGACTCCTGAGTGTTGCAACCTAGTCTGCGGCGCCATGGAGTTGACCTTGCGTCCGAACGGAGGAGCTGAGCGCGCCATGGACAACAACTCGGGAGACGTCGTCGTCGCACTCGAGGGCGTGCGCAAGCAGTACGGCGACTTCGTCGCGGTCCACCGGGCCGACTTCTCCGTCGGCCGCGGCGAGTTCTTCGCCATGCTCGGTCCGTCCGGCTGCGGAAAGACGACGACGCTCAAGATCATCGCCGGCTTCGAGCAACCGACGGCCGGTCGCATCCTGCTGGAAGGTACGGACGTCAGCCGGGTGCCACCGTACAAACGCAACGTCAACACCGTCTTCCAGCAGTACGCCCTCTTCCCCCACATGACGGTGGCCGAGAACGTGGCGTTCGGGCCACGAAGCAAGCACGTCCCGAAGCGGGAGTACCAGTCGCAGGTCCGCCAGATCCTCGACATCGTGCGGCTCACCGAGTTCATCGACCGCAAGCCGGCCCAACTCTCGGGCGGTCAGCAGCAGCGCGTCGCCCTCGCGAGGGCGCTGGTGAACTACCCGAGCGCGCTGCTCCTCGATGAGCCGCTGGCTGCCCTCGACCTGAAGCTGCGCGAGGCGATGCAACTCGAGCTCAAGCGCATCCAGCGCGAGGTAGGCATCACGTTCGTGTTCGTCACCCACGATCAGGGTGAGGCGCTGACGATGAGCGACCGCATCGCGGTGATGTCCGAGGGCGTGGTCGAGCAGATCGGCAGCCCGGAGGAGATCTACAACCGACCGGCATCACTCTTCGTGGCCGGGTTCATCGGCTCGGCGAACCTGCTCCCCGGGACGGTCGCCGGACGAGACGGCGATGCCACGGTCGTCGAGTTGGAGTGCGGCGTCACGGTACGCGCGGCGGGCGTACGGCCTCCCGATCGCGGCGCCCCCGCATCGATCATGATCCGTCCGGAACGGCTACAGGTGAGGACCGCGGCAGGTGACGAGGGGCGCAGCCTGGAGGGGACGATTCGCGACGTCATCTTCCAGGGCGCGTCGGCCCGGCTCCAACTCATCCTGGCCGACGGTACGGAGGTCGTCACGCTCGTCGATCCCGACGACGACCTCCCGTTCTTGCACCCGGGGTCGACGGTCCACCTTGCCTGGAATCCCGAGGCGGCGTACCTTCTCGCCGGATGGCCGGCCCGACCGGGCGCCACCTCCACCGACGTCGACCAGGTGGAGGCGACGCTCTGACGCCCACGCCATCAGCAGCGTGACTACTCGAAGGGACGAAGCGATGTCACCAGTTACCAGGCGCCAGTTCATCCGGCGCACCGGCGTGCTCGGTGCGGCCGGTCTGACGCTGCCGGCGATCCTCGCCGCGTGCGGCGACGATGACGAGGCGTCGGACGGCACCGCCGCCGGCGGCACGACGCCCAGCACCAGCAGCGGAACATCGGCGAGCACGAGCAACGGCACGACCCCGGTCACGAGCAGCGGCACTGCCCCGGGCACGACCGACGGGGGCGGCGAGTCGAGGCTGTTCTTCGAGAACTGGCCGGAGTACATCGATCTGACCGAGGACGGCGCTTTGGGAACGGTCGATCGTTTCATGGAGGCCACCGGCGTCCAGATGAAGTACACGGAAGCCTTCAACGACAACAACGAGTACTTCGCGTTGATCCAGCCGCTGCTCGGCACGGGCAAGACGATCGATCCCGACATCATCGCCCCCACCTCGTGGCTGGCCGGCCGGCTGATCACCCTTGGCTGGGTCGATAAACTTCCCCTCGACCAGGTGCCCAACGCCGCCAACTTGCGATCCGATCTCGTGAATCCGGCCTGGGACCCGACGGGTGAGTACTCGCTGCCATGGCAGACCGGGATCACGGGGATCGCCTACAACCTGGATGCCACCGGGCGCGAACTGAAGAGCGTCGAGGACCTGTTCGACCCCGCGTTCAACGGCAAGATCGGCATGCTCACCGAGATGCGTGACACCGTGGGGCTGATCCTGCTCAGCCTGGGAGTCGACCCGTCGACCGTCAAGACCTTCGACGAAGCGGCCGCGGCCTTCGACAAGCTGGCCGCGGCCAAGTCCGACGGCCAGATCCGGGCGTTCACCGGCAACGACTACCTCGATGACCTGTCCACCGGGAACTTCGCCGCGTGCATCGGTTGGTCCGGTGACGTCGTCCAGCTGTCGCTGGACAACCCGGCCGTGAAGTTCGTCATCCCCGAAGACGGCGGCATCAGCTGGGCCGACACGATGGTCATGCCGAAGGGAGCCGAGAATCGTGACGCCGTGGCGAAGTGGATGGACTTCGTGTACGACCCGGTGCAGGCGGCCCAGCTGACCGTCTGGGTGCAGTACGTGTCCCCGGTGTCCGGTGTGCGAGACGAGGTGGCCAAGCTCGATGCCGAGCTGGCCGAGAGCCCGTTGCTCTTCCCCGACGACTCGACGCTCGAACAGCTCCACGCCTTCGCCAACCTGCCTGAAGACGTCGAGGCGCAGTTCGACGCGGCTTTCTCGGACATCGTCGGCGCCTGAGTCGGTCGTGGCCACCGCCCACGTCCGCCCCGGTCGGCCCGCCACCCGGCGAGCCGATCTGATCGGTCTCGGCGCGCTCTTGTTGGCCGGCGCGCTGATCGCGGCGATCGGCATGCGGCTGCTCACCGGGTCACTGGCCGCGCTTGCCACGGCGTTGCTGGTCGCCGTCGTCGTTGGGCTCGTCGTCATTGCGGTTGCGGGGGGTCCTGAGACCCGGCGGCGGCTGGCTCCGTACGGGTTGTTGAAGCCGGGGATGCTGTGGCTGACGCTGTTCTACCTGGTGCCGCTGTTCACCCTGCTGCGCACCTCGCTGTCAACGCTGCCCAGCCGCTTCGCCGTCGATGCTGAGTTCGATTGGAACTTCGGCAACTACGCGGACGCCTTCACCGACTTCGGTGCACAGTTCGGCCGGGGCTTCCTCTACGCGGCCATCGCCACCGTGCTGTGCATCGTCATCGGCTACCCATTGGCGTACGTGATCGCCTTCCGCGGTGGGCGCTGGCGCAACGTGCTGCTCGGGCTCGTCGTGGTCCCGTTCTTCACGTCCTACCTGATTCGCACGATCGCGTGGTCGAGCTTGCTGGCCGACAGCGGGCCGATCGTCGGCACGATCGACGGGTTGCGGCTCAGCGGGCTGTTCGAAGCCGTCGGGATCATGGACAACGGACGCCTGATCAACACACCGGCAGCGGTGATCGGCGGCCTCACCTACAACTTCTTGCCCTTCATGATCTTGCCCATCTACGTGAGTCTGGAAAAGATCGATCCGGCGCTGGTCGATGCGGCGAAGGATCTCTACTCAACGGCCGGCGCCGCCTTCCGCAAGGTCGTGCTGCCCCTGTCGATCCCGGGCGTGTTCGCCGGTACCCTGCTCACGTTCATCCCGGCGGCCGGTGACTTCATCAACGCCGAGTACCTCGGCAACCCGAACACGACGATGGTCGGCAACTCGATCCAGGATCAGTTCCTCGTGCAGAACAACACCCCACTGGCGTCGGCGATGTCGTTCGTGCTGATGGCGATCATCGCCGTCGCCGTGCTCGGCTACACCAAGCTCCTGGGGACCGAAGAACTGTCATGAGCGGCCCCACGTCAGCGCGGGGTGCGGCGGCCCGGTGGGGGCTCAACGTCTACGCCGCCATCGTGCTGGTCTATCTGTTCATCCCGATCGCCTGGATCGTCTGGTTCTCGTTCAACCAGCCCAAGGGCCGGTACAACATCGTCTGGCAGGACTTCACTCTCGACAACTGGTCTGCCCCGTTCAAGAATGAGGGGTTGACCGACGCCTTCGTGCAGAGCCTGAAGATCGCCGCCATCTCGACTGCTCTCGCGACCGTGCTCGGCTCGATGATCGCCGTCGCCCTCTCGCGTTACTCGTTCAGGGGATCAGGCGGCTTCAACCTCTTTCTCGTGCTGCCCTTGACCACCCCGGAGATCGTCCTCGGCTCCTCGCTGGCCACGTTGTTCCTCGACTGGGACGTGACCCGGGGCTTCACGACCGTGGTCATTGCCCACATCATGTTTCAGGTCAGCTTCGTCGCCCTCACGGTGCGGGCCCGGGTGCGAGGTTTCGACTGGACGCTCGAGCAAGCGGCGCAGGATCTGGGCGCCTCGCCGGTGCGCACGTTCTGGAAGGTCACGTTCCCGTTGATCCTGCCAGGGATCCTCGCCGCCGCCCTGCTCTCGTTCGCCCTGTCCATCGACGACTTCATCGTCACGCTGTTCAACGCCGGGTCGCTAAGCACGTTCCCCTTGTACATCAACGGCAGCTTCCGGGTGCAGTTCCCGCCCCAGGCCAACGTGCTGGCCACGATCATCCTCGTCGCCAGCGTGTCCGTGTTGCTCATCGGCGTCATCCGTTCGTCAAGTCGCCGTCCTACGTCCCGATAGCGTCGCCCCCGCCATGCGAAGTGCGACCCCGCCGCGGATCGCCCTGGCCCCGGAGGGCGCTCCCGGGTGGATGGCCGACGCGATCACCGATGGGGGCGGCCACGTGGTGCCGGTTACCGAGGCCGAAGGCATCGTGTGGGCCGACCCGCGCCACCCCGAGACGTTGGCCCGTACCCTCGACGGCGCCCCCGAGGCCCGCTGGGTGCAGTTGCCGTTCGCCGGCATCGAGAACTTCGTCCACCTTGTCGACCGCGAGCGCACATGGACGTGCGGCAAGGGCGTGTACGCCGAGCCGGTCGCCGAGTTGGCCCTTTCGCTGGCGCTGGCCGGGCTGCGCGGCCTCGGGACGTACGCCCGGGCCACCACGTGGGGCCGGCCGCAGGGCACCAACCTGCACGGCGCGCGGGTCACGATCCTGGGCGGCGGAGGCGTCACCGAGTCCCTGGTCCGGCTGCTGGGGCCGTTCGACTGCCACGTCACCGTCGTGCGCCGCACCGTCGGCTACCTGGACGGCGTCGACGACGTGCTCGAGGCCGACCGCTACGCCGACTCGTTGCCGGGCGCCGACCTGGTCATGCTGGCGCTGGCGCTGACGCCGGACACGGAGGGGCTGATCGCCGCCGACGAGCTGGCGCTGATGGAGCCGCACGCCTGGCTCGTCAACGTGGCGAGGGGACGCCATGTCGTCACCGACGATCTCGTCGACGCGCTGCGCGACGGCGTCATCGGCGGGGCCGGGCTCGACGTCACTGACCCCGAACCCCTGCCCGACGGGCACCCGCTGTGGTCGATGCCGAACTGCCTGTTGACGCCGCACGTCGGCAACACGCCGGAGATGGCGGTGCCGCTGCTGGCCGAGCGGATCACGGCCAACGTGCGGCGCTTCGCCGCCGACGAAGCGCTGATCGGGCTCGTCGACGCCGAAGCCGGCTACTGACGGCGGTCCCATGGCCGGCGAGCTCGACGCCGCCACGCTCGCCGGTCTGCTCGCCGACGACGACCGCCGACGCGTGTTCGCCGCGCTCACGCTCGGTGCGTTGTCGCTCGATGACGTCGCCCGTGACGCCGTCCTGCCCGTCGACCGGGTGGGACGAGCACTGGCCCGCCTGGTGGACGGCGGGCTCGTCGTCGCCGCCGCCGACGGTGGGTTCGCCGTGCTCGGGCTGGCCTTCCAACGGGCGGCCCGCGTCGCCCTGGCCAGGCCACCGAGCACGGAGCACGCCGGCGAGCCGGCCGAACGGCGGAAGATCCTCGACGCGTTCGTGCACGCTGGACGGCTGGTGTCGATCCCGACGAACCGGGCCAAGCGGCGCATCGTGCTCGACTGGGTCGCACGGGAGTTCGAGCCGGGCCGGCGGTACCCCGAGGCGCGGGTGAACGCGATCCTGGAGCGACGCCATCCCGACGTCGCCGCGCTGCGCCGGTACCTCGTCGACGAGGAGCTGCTCGACCGCGCCGGGGGTGAGTACTGGCGGG
>JACCUL010000265.1 GCA_013811855.1 Acidimicrobiia bacterium | reverse complement strand
GCGACGGTGAGCACGTCGACGTGCCCGGCCCGCTGGCGTTCGGCGTCCACGACATGAGCGATCGTGGCCGAGCCGAAGCGGCCGAAACCGAGCCGGAAGTCGAGCGGCGTGCCGAGCACGACGACGACGTCGGCGCGTTGCTTCAGCATCCCGCGGGTCCGCAGGAAGGCCAGCTCGTGGTCGGCAGGCAGCGTGCCCCGCCCGAGCCCGTTCGTGAAGACCGGTACGGCGAGGAGCTCGGCGGCGGCGGTCAGCTCCTCCCAGGCGCCGGCCCAGTAGACGTCGCTGCCGACGAGGAACGCCGGCCGCTCGGCTCCCGCCACGAGCGTGGCCACCGCCGCCACGGCATCGGGATCGGGCGGCGCGCCCCGCAACGCGTCACGGTCGACCGCCGGCACGTCACCCACCGACGGCCCGAACACGTCGAGCGGGAAGTCGAGGAACACTGGACCGCGGTGCGCCGTGGCGGCCAGCGTCACGGCGTCGTGCACGACGGTCCCCGAGGTCGCCGCGTCGGTCACCGTCACGGCACGCTTGGTGATCGAGGCGAGGATCGGTACGTGGTCCAGCTCCTGAAGCGACCCCGACCCCCAGCGGCCCTGCGGCGCCCGGCCGCCGAGCACGACGAGCGGCGAGCCGTTGAAGAACGCCGACGTCACCGCCGACACGCCGTTCGTGATGCCGGGCCCGGCCGTCAGCGCGGCGACGCCGGGCGTGCGGGTCAGCTTGGCGTGGGCCTCGGCGGCGAACGTCGCCGCCTGCTCGTGACGGGTGTCGACGATGCGCACGCCCTGGTTGCGGGCCGCGTCGTAGAGCGGCCAGATGTGACCGCCGTTGAGCGTGTAGATGACATCGACCCCGAACGCGGTGAGGGCGGCGACGGCCTGCTCGCCGGCGTGGCCTTCGACGCGCCGGGCCCGGGTGCCGACGTCCGAACCGCTCACGGTCTGCGACCGTACCGGCACCTAGCCTTGGCGGATATGCCGGTCGAGCACGGGGAGGTGTCGCTCGAGCGCAGCCACCGCCTCTACTGGTGGAAGGAAGCGCTCATCGTCGGGGCCTTCTACCTCGTGTACTCGTGGACGAGGAACCTCTTCGGCTCCAACGCCTTCGATGTCGGCGACCCCCCGGAGGAGGCCTTCACGAACGCCGTGCGGGTCATCCGCGTCGAGCGGTTCCTCGGGCTCTACCACGAGGAGACGCTGCAGGACCTGTTCCTGCCGTACCGCGCCTTCATGCAGTTCTGGAACACGTACTACGGCACGGCCCACTTCTTCGTCACCATCTTCGTGTTCGCCCTGCTGTTCGCCAAGCGCCCGGCGGTGTTCCCGCAGTGGCGCAACAGCCTGGCGATCATGACCGCGCTCGCCATCGTCGGCTTCGCGCTGTTCCCGCTGATGCCGCCCCGGTTGCTCGACCGGTCCTGCGAGGAGTACGGCGGCGCCTGCATCGAGACCGACCTTCGGCCGGACACCCGGACGTTCGGCTACGTCGACTCGCTGGCCGAGCTCGGCGGTCCGTGGTCGTTCGAGTCGGACACCGTGACGGACATCTCCAACCAGTACGCCGCCATGCCGAGCATGCACATCGGCTGGTCGACGTGGTGTGCCGTCGCGATGTGGCCGTTGCTGCGCCGCAGGTGGCAGCGCGTCGCCGTGTTCCTGTACCCGCTGGCGACGATGTTCTGCATCATCGTCACGGCCAACCACTTCTGGATCGACGGCGCCGGCGGCCTCCTGGCGTTCGCCATCGGCACTCTGTCCGGATGGGGCCTGCACCGCTGGAACCAGCAGCGCCTCGACGCCCGCCACCTGACGACGCTCACCGCCGCCCGTCTCCTCCCCGGCGGCCACGGCGACCAGCCGATAGCGTCCGAACACCATGTGGCTCGAACGGATCCGTGAGCCCGCCGACCTCCGTGAGCTGAGCCACGACGAGCTGACCGAGCTCGGCGGCGAGCTCCGTGACTTCATCGTCGCCGCCGTGGCCGACAACGCCGGCCACCTCGGATCCAACCTCGGGGCCGTCGAGTTGACCCTCGCTCTCCACCGCGTCTTCGACTCGCCGCAGGACGCCATCCTCTGGGACACCGGTCATCAGGCCTACGTCCACAAGCTCGTCACCGGTCGCCAAGCCGGCTTCGCCCAGCTCCGCCAGGCCGGTGGGTTGTCCGGCTACCCGTCGCGTGAGGAGAGCCGCCACGACCACGTCGAGAACAGCCATGCCTCGACGATTCTGTCCTACGCCTACGGGATGGCCGTCGCCCGCGATGCCGGCGTCGACCCGCACCGGCACATCGTCGCCGTCATCGGCGACGGCTCGATGACGGGCGGCATGGCCTACGAGGCGCTGAACAACCTCGGTCACGCCAAGCGGCGGGTCATCATCGTGCTCAACGACAACGGTCGGAGCTACGCGCCGACGGTCTCCAACCTCACGTCGCCGCGGCCCGTGCCCGACGTCGAGGCCGAGGTCCGACCGTCCGTCGTCAACCGCATCGGCACGGCCATGTCCAGCGCGCTGACGAGCATCCGGCTCAACCCGGTGTACGTGCGTCGCCAGCGCCGCCTGGAGGACTTCCTGCGCGATGTGCCGATCGTCGGCACACCGGCCGAGCGGGCGGTCGAGGCGGTCAAGGCCGCGGTGCGCGAGTTCCTCCAGCCGACCGCGTTCTTCGAGGCGCTCGGCGTGCGCTACGTCGGGCCGTTCGACGGTCACGACATCGGTGCGCTCGAGCACGCCCTCCGCAACGCCATCGAGCTGTCGGCCGAGGGGCCGATCGTCGTCCACGTCCTCACCCAGAAGGGCCGCGGCTACCCGCCGGCCGAGGACGACGACGAGAAGCATCTCCACGACGCGCCCGTGTTCGACCCGGCGCTCGGCCCGCCCAAGGCCGTGCCGACGGGGTACACGCAGGCGTTCGCCGAGGCCGTCCTGAAAGAGGCCGAGGCCGACTCCCGGATCGTGGCCATCACCGCGGCGATGCCCGGCCCGACCGGATTGCTGCCGTTCCAGGGTCGCTTCCCCGATCGCTTCTTCGATGTCGGCATCGCCGAGCAGCACGCCGTCACGGCCGCCGCCGGCATGGCGATGGGCGGGCTGCGACCGGTCGTGGCGATCTACTCGACGTTCCTCAACCGGGCGTGGGATCAGATCGTGTACGACGTCGGACTGCACCGATTGCCCGTCCTGTTCTGCATCGATCGGGCCGGCATCACCGGCGACGACGGCGCCAGTCACCACGGCGTGCACGACATGGCGCTGCTGGCCCGGGTACCGGGCATGCGGCTCCTCGCGCCATCGAGCGCGCAGGAGCTGCACCAGATGGTGCACGACGCGATGACGCTCACCGACGCCGGGCCCGTGGCGGTGCGTTACCCGCGCGGCCAGGCCCCCCAGGTCGGCGAGCACGAGGTCGGCGTCGGGCTCCGGGCCCGGCGGGTGCGGGCGGCGGCGCAGCCGTCGTCGTCGGTCGCCGTGCTCGCCATCGGCAAGCTGGTCGGTGCGGCCTCCAAGGCGGCCGCCGCGCTGGCGGCGGACGGCGTCGACGTGACCGTGTGGGACGTGCGCTGCTGCGCCCCTCTCGACGACGACATGCTCGCCGACGCCGCCGCGCATGCCGCCGTGGTCACGCTGGAGGACGGCGTCCGCGAGGGCGGCATCGGCATGACCATCGCCGACCGCATCGGTGGGACCGTCCCCGTCGAGGTGCTCGGCCTACCGACCCGCTTCTTCCCGCACGGCAAGGCCGACCAGATCCTCGCCAGCGTCGGCCTCGACGCCGACGGCGTGATCGCCGCCGTCCACCGGCTGCGCTGACCCCGTACATCTGGGTGCGGATCGTCTCATCGGACGTTCCGGTCAGCGATCCTGACCGTGGACGTCGGGATCGCTGACCGGAACGAGGACATGCTCTCTCCCCGATGACTGTCCGCTGGCTCACCGCGTTCGTCGACGTCCCCGCGAGCGATGTCGTCGCCACCACCACGTTCTGGGCCCGGGCGACCGGCTGGACGGCGTCGGCGCCCGAAGGCGGTCGGGGCGAGTACGTGACGCTCGTGCCCGACCACGGCGATGCGTTCCTGCGCATCCAACGCATCGACGACGGACCGGCGGGATGCCACCTCGACGCGTACGTCGACGACGTCGATGGCACGATCCGCCACGCCGTCGAGCTGGGTGCCGTCGTCGAGCGGCCACTCGACGACGGGTTCGTGCTGCGCTCGCCGGCGGGCTCGGCGTTCTGCGTCTTCGGTCACGACGGCCAGGCGATCCGCCCGTCGGCCACGGGGATCGGTGACGGCCCGCTGACGCTGCTCGACCAGCTGTGCCTCGACATCCCTCCCGCCGGCTACGAAACTGAGTGCAGCTTCTGGTCGGCGCTCCTCGGCTGGGAGCGGCGTGCCGCGATGCTGCCCGAGTTCTCGTACCTCGAGCGGCCGGCCGGGATCCCGCTTCGACTGCTGTTCCAGCGCCTGGACGACACCGCATCTGATCGCCAACCCGCCGCCCACCTGGACATCGCCGCCGGCGAGGACCTCGACGGCGGCGCCGCGGTCCACGAGCAGCTCGGCGCCCGCATCCTCGAGCGGCACCCGTTCTGGATCGTGATGACCGACCCGGCCGGCCTGCCCTACTGCCTCATCCGCCGTCCGCCCAACACCGGCCCCGTGACGTCGCGCTGAAAGGGGGATTCTGGGTGCGGACCGTCTCGATTCCGAGACGCTGGCGCGCCCAGAACGCGAACTGAGACGAATCGCACCCAGATGTTCGGTTAGCCCATCACCGTGCCCGAGGTCGGCGACGGGGCACGGCGGCGGGAGAACGCACCCAGGTTGATCGTCCGTCCGGTCACGGCGCCGGTGAACTGCACGGGCTCGGCGTCGTGGTCGTGACCGGCGGCGCTGGCGTCGATGATCGCCCGGAGGAACTGGCCGGCCAGCGGGGCGTTCTTGAACTGGTTGCCGCTCGTCCCACACGCCATGAAGAACCCGTCGAGGCTGGAGCGGTCGTAGATCGGGACCCAGTCGTCCGACGCGTCGTACAGCGCAGCCAGCCCGACCGGGCGCGTCGGCACGCCGAACTCGGGCAGCCGCCGGGCCAGCCGCAGCATCGACGTCTCCCAGTGCTCGACCGTCGTGTGGTCGTTGAAGTCGTCGGGATCGACGATCCACTCCAGCTCGTCGCACGCCGGCTCCGTGCCACCGACCAGCAGCGTGCCGCCGGCCTGCGGGCGGAAGTACTGGCCGATGTCGAGGTCGGCGACGAGCGGGCCGCCGTCTTCCAGCGACCACCCGGCGGGTGCCGGCACGGCGAACACCTCCTGGCGTAACGGGTGGTGCCCGATGCGCATGTCCGCGGTGACGCCGGCCATCTCGTTGACGAGGCCCGAGTGCGGCCCGGCGACGTTGACCACGACCGGCGTCGAGATCCGGTCCCCCGTCGACAGCTGCACGCCCGTCACCCGCCCGCCCGCCTGCTCGATCGCCGTGACCTCGGTGCGGAACCGGAGCTCGGCCCCATTGACGCGGGCGGCGTGGGCCAGGTTGTGGGCGGCCAACATCGGATCGTCGATGTACCCGCTGTCGTCGTTGTAGAAGGCGGTCAGCTCGCCGGTCGCGTCGGCCGCGAACGCGGGGTCGTCGATCCGCTTCGGTGGGTAGTACCGGCCGACGTCGAGGCCCCGGAAGCGTCGGCGGAGCTGCTCGGCGTCGAAGCGCTCGAACGGGATGCCGAGCTCCTCCCACAGCTCCATGATCCGCGAGCCGTCGTAGCCCGTCGTGCAGAAGATGAGGTTGCCCGTGCGCAGGAAACGCGCCATCCCGTCGGGGTCCACGACGCCGAGGTGGTCGGCCCAGCTGCGCCACATCGCCGCCGACTCCCAGGCCGTGAGGATGGCGTCAGGGGTCGAGTAGCTGAAGCGGATGATCGACGACGACGCACTGGTCGAGCCGGCGCCCGGTGCCGGTCCCTTGTCGACGCCGACCACCGAGCGCCCACCGCGAGCCAGCTCGAAGGCGACGGCGGCGCCGATGACCCCGGCTCCGATGACGACGGCGTCGGCGTTCGCCCGGCTGCGCTCGCTCACTGGTGCACTCTTGCGTCATGACACGTGTTCGCTGGATCCGCGACCGCCGGGCACCAGCGAGCGCGTCGCCGCAAAGCCGGCGCCGAAGCAACACCGCAACGCTGATTCGCTGCACTCTTGCGTCATGACACGTGTTCGCTGGATCCGCGACCGCCGGGCACCAGCGAGCGCGTCGCCGCAAAGCCGGCGCCGAAGCAACACCGCAACGCTGATTCGCTCGCTCGAAGAC
>JACCUL010000237.1 GCA_013811855.1 Acidimicrobiia bacterium | reverse complement strand
AAGCGGCTTGCCGAAGTTCGAGCGGTCTGAGCAGCGGCAGCGGTTCGAGAGACCGCATCGAATGCCGGATCTTCGGCGCCGCTGTCGATCTGTCGGCTTGCCGGCCGGGCGCACCGAACTGCCGATCGGTTGCCGACCCGTGGTTCGCTTCGTCGCTCGATGCCGCGCCAGACTCGGCGATCGGTGCTCGAACGCCAGGACCCGATCGCAGCGTCAAGATCCGCCGGAAGCTGCCCGCCGGGTCGCGCCCCGCCGCACCGAACGGCGCGACCGAACGTCCGCACCGAATCACGGTCGAACCCACTGCCTCAGCGCGCCATATCGGCATGGATGTCGCCCACATCGAGCAGAGCGCGGATGTGCGGCGTACGGTCTCATGGAGCAGCTCCGGACTGCGGCATTTGGACAGGTCGTACGGTCCCGTTCGATGGCCACGCTCGACGACGTCGCCCAGATCGCCCTCGAGTTGGCCGAGGTGGTCGAAGCCGATGCCCGAATGGGTCGAGCCTGGTCCGTGGGCGGCAAGACATTCGCTTGGGAGCGGCCTTTCAGCAAGGCCGACCTGCGCCGGTTTGGGGACGCTCCGGTGCCGGCCGCCCCGATCCTGGCGGTGCGGGTGGACGACTTAGGCGAGGTGGACGACTTAGGCGAGAAGGAGGCAGTGCTGGCCGCCGGGCACCAGGGGCTCTTCACGATCCCGCATTTCGACGGCTACACCGCCGTGCTGGTCGAGCGGCGCGCCGTGGGTAAGTGGGCACTGCGAGAGGTGATCGTCGACGGCTGGGCCGCCTGCGCGCCGGAGCCGCTGGTGACCCGGCCTCGACAGGTTCCGTCGCGGGGTCGGGATCTCGCGTGGCGGTCAGCTGCAACACGTCCAGCCGGCCCTGTCGGTGCTGTGGGCCTGGCCCCTGCTCGGGGAAACCGGTCACCGGGCTCGCCGCGCTCACTGCGGAGATTAAGTGATCGCCGCCATCGCCGCCGGTCGACGACCTCCGATCCGCACCGCACGCGTCCCGTCCGATCGCGCTGGCGCCTGACACCACAGAGCATCACGTCGCCGAAGGCCAGGCGCCTGCCACCCGCGTGCCACTTCGGGTGGCAGGCGGCGGAGCTGAGAGGCGCCGAACGGCGCGGCCGAAGCCCGTCAGCTGGCGATACTGCGAAACCACCATGTTGCGACCCCGAACGTCTCGTTGCCACGGTGAGGGTCGCCGGTTCGAGTCCCGTCGTCCGCTTCACACGAACCCTTGGCGACCGGGGCGGTGCGCCTACTCGACGCCGGCTTCACCGTCCGCAGCGGCGAGGGGCTCGGACTCGATGATGCCGATCCGGTCGTGCAGGCGGCGGAGCGGACCGGGCGCCCACCAGTTGGCGTTGCCCGCCAGCTTCATGAACGCCGGCACCAGCAGACCCCTGATCACGAACGCATCCATGAGCACGGCGATCGCCAGGCCGATGCCGAACATCTTGATGAAGCTCACGCCCGACGTGCCGAAGGCGAAGAACGTCACCGACAGCAGCACTGCGGCGGCGGTGACGATGCGGCCGGTGCGCTCGAGTCCGAGCGCTACGGCGTGGTCGTTGTCGCCGGTGCGGTCGTGTTCCTCCTTGATGCGTGACAGCAGGAATACCTCGTAGTCCATCGACAGGCCGAAGGCGATGCAGAACATCAGGATCGGCGTGGTGGTGTCGATGGCGCCGGTGGCGGTGAAGTCGAGCAGCCCCGACAGGTTGCCGTCCTGGAAGATCCATACCATCGCCCCGAACGTGGCCGTGAGGCTCAACAGGTTCAGCACCATCGCCTTGAGGGGCACCAGCAGGCTGCCCGACAGCAGGAACAGCAGCACCGTGGTGGTGACGGCGATGATGCCGAGCGCCAGCGGCAACCGGCTGGCGATCGAGTTCCGGCTGTCGATGAGTTCGGCCGTTTGGCCACCGACCAGGGTCTCAGCATCGACGTCGAGGTCGCGCACGGCCCCGACCATGGACTCACCCGCATCGGACCCCATCTCGACCGACGGCACGACCGAGAGCCAGCCGGCGTCGCCGTCGACGTACCTCGCCGATTCCGGCCCGCTCGGGGCGACGGACGCACCGCCGGCGAAGGTTCCCGTCGCCGTCTCGACCCGGTCGACGCCGTCGAGGTCCGAGACACCGCTGGCCAGGTCCGTCAGCACCGCTCTCGGCTCGCCGTCGATGTCCTCGACGACGATGGGGAACGACTCCGAGGCGTCACCGGCGAAGTCGCGCTGCAGCGCTTCCGACGTGATCCTGGCGGGGTCCGACTCCGGCAGCATGCGGGCATCGGGACTGCCGAACTTGACGCCCAGGAACGGTGATCCGAGTAGCAGCAGCACGGCCACGGCGGCGACCGCCACGGTGATCGGGCGCCGCATCACTTGCGTCGCCGTCCGGTACCAGAAGCCCTGCTCCTCGCGATGCTGGTGACGGCGGCGGAGGATGCGCAGCGAGTCGATGCGCGTCCCGACGACCGACAGCAGTGCCGGCAGCGACACGAGGGAGGCGACCATCGCCGTCAGCACGACGGCGATGCCGGCGTAGGCGAACGAGCGCAGGAAGTACTGCGGGAACACGAGCAGCGCCGACAGCGACACCGCCACCGTGAGCGCCCCGATGGCGATGGTGCGTCCGGCGGTCTCGACGGCGCGCACCACGGCGCCCTCCACGTTGCGACCGGCGTGCAGCTCCTCCCTGTAGCGCGAGACGATGAACAGGCTGTAGTCGATGGCCAGTCCGAGTCCGAGTGCTGTCGTCAGGTTGATGGCGAAGATGGACACGTCGGTCAGGGAGCCGATCACGTACAGCGACAGGAACGTCCCGAGCGTCGCGATCATCCCGACGAACAGCGGCAGCGCCCCTGCCAGCAGCCCGCCGAAGACGAGCACCAACAGCACGAGCGTGATCGGCACGGCGATCGACTCGGCCCTCGCCAAGTCGCCCTCGATGGTCTCACCAAACGCCGCTCCGATCGCCTCGCCGCCGCCGACGCCGAGCGTCAGCGGTGCGCCGGCCTCGGCCGCGACGTCTGCGAGATCGTGTACGTCGG
>JACCUL010000235.1 GCA_013811855.1 Acidimicrobiia bacterium | reverse complement strand
GGCGGGCGGCGAGACCGCGCCGGACGACGCCGTCGGCGCCGGGCGCGTCGACGGTCGGCAGCAGGTGGTGGCGGGAGGAGGGGGCGACAGGCATCAGCGGTCCATCAGTCGAACAGGAACCCGATCGGGGAGGCCGCGGCGATGTCGCCGAGCGACGTCTTCAGTGCCGCCTCGGACGTGTCGAGCAGTCGCTTCGCCGTCTGCACGACGGCCGAGTAGGACTTCGACTGCTCCTTGATGATGCACGTGATCTCGGCCCGCCATGGAGAGCCGTCATCGAGGAACGACACGATCTTGATGTTGAGATCGGTCATCACGCCGGTCATCGAGATCGGCCCGTACTTGAACGACACCTCGGGCGGCTTCCAGGCCTCGGTCAGCTTGCCGCCGAACACGTCGCCGAGGTCGGTCAGCACGATGCCCGGGTTGACGAAGCTGCGCAGGATCTGCAGGTCGAGGTCGATGCGCTCCTCGCCCCAGCGGGTCTCGCCGTTGTCGTCGGTCCACTTGGCGTCGAGGACGAACTCCAGCTCGAACACGCGCGGCTTGCCGCCGTGGGTGTTGGGCTGCAACGGCTTGGTGTCGGTGAGCAGCGATCCCCACTCCTTGACGTCCTCGCCGAACCCGGCGATCGTGCCGAAGAAGCCCTTGGCCGCGCCGGCTTTGTCGAGCATCGCCTTGCCGAGCTGCTCCACCTCCTGGTACTCGTACGTCCGCTTCTCGCTGATGACGGTCGGGTTGAGCTGGAACTTGAAGACCATCGGCGGCACGGCCAGCACGTTGGCGATGTAGCCCACGAGCGCCATCAGCCCACCGCCTCCAGCTCCTCGTCCATCCGCGCCACCAGCGCCGGATCGACGTCGCGTCCGCCACGGGAGCCAGGGCCGCCGACGATCGCCGCCGTCCGCTTCGACCTGGCCGGTCCCGCCGCCGGCGCCGGTGGCGTCGACGGTTTGACGAGCTGGATGGTGATCTTGTCAATCTCGACCGGCACGGACGGCGGCGGCCGGTCCGGCCCGTCGACGACCTTGCCGAGCAGGGCGCTGTCGCGCTGCGGGCCGGCGGCGTCGGCGACGAGCTCGCGCTTGATCGCGCCCATCAGACCCGACAGCCCGGTCGTTGTCAGCCACTTCTCGTAGGCCTCGGCGATGCGGTCGACCTGGGGCAGGCCGGACGAGGCTTGCTTGGCCTCCTTCATCGCTCCGGCCAGCTTGTCGGAGTCGGTCTTGGCGTCGGCGAGTCGAGACTCGAGCTCCTTCTTCAGCTTGGCGTCGGCCGTGCCCAGCTCGGCCTCGATCATCCCGGCACTCTTGCGCACCGCTCCGGTGGCGGCGCCGAAGGCGGCGTCGGCCTCCAACGTGATGTCCACGCCGAGCTTCTCCAGGCGCAGGAACGCGGCGTCCCGCTCCGCCTTGCCGGCCAGCGCGGAGGCATCCGGGAACTTGCTGATGATCGTCGGGCGGGGCGCCGACATCGACGCTCTCGGCCGCAGCGCCTGCGCCGTCGTCAACGCGTCGCTCTCCGCCTTCGTCAGCGTGATCCCCTTGATCCGGGCCAGCGCCGGGAGCACGAGCGGGAGCGTGAGCGTGAAGTGCCAGACGAGCTTGACCAGCGCGGTGTCGCCGATGGCGTTGAGCGTGCCGACGACGTCGTTGTTGAGGAAGTTGATGAACTGGTCGATGGTCCGCTTGAGGCCGGGACCGAGGATGCGCATCAGCTCGAACACGGCCTCCAGCGCCGACCGCACGACGCGGAAGATCGAGGCCAGGATGTCGTCGACGGCTTTGGCCATGATCGTCAGGACGCCGGCGACCAGCCGACCGGCGAGCGCCACGCCGTCGACGACGACGGCGAAGATCACGGCGCGCAGGCGCAACGCGTTGCGCACGGCGAACTCGAGCACGTCGAGCACGACGTTCTTGATCTGCGGAACGCGGTTCAGCAGGCTGGCCACCGTCCCCGTCAGCAACGGCAGCACGACCGTCAAGCCGGCCAGCACCGGTGGCAGCTTGACGACGATGGCCAAGTACGTCGCCGCGCTCGACGGCTCCTCGGCCCCGCCGTCGGGCTTCTTGTCCTTGTCGGCCTTGGCCTCGGCCCAGAGGTAGAGGTTGTAGAGCCGGCTCAGGCTCTCGGTGATGCGGGCGATGTCGTCCATGCTCTTGAACGGCAGGACGACGCCCCCAACCGTGCCGCCGACGAGACCGCCGACGAGACCGCCGAGGAACCGTCCCGCTCCTCCGAGCACGCCGAGGATCAGGTCGCCGGCGCTCGGCCCGGCGAGGTCGCCGAGGTTGACGACGTAGACCCGCAGCGCCCCGTCCTTCAACGGCGGCGCGCCGATGGTCGCCGCGCCGCCGCCGCTCAGCGCCACGGCCAACCCGGTGTACCGGGCCGTCGATCGCTCGATGTTCTCCAGCGCCAGACGCGAGAAGCGGACCTGGTTGAGCAGCAGACCGAGCTCGGTGACGATCACTTCCTCGTCATCCACCGCCCACCCCTGTCGTCAGCTCGGCGCGGTGGATCGACGCCGTCGCGGCATCGCCGAGGCGGGCGGCGACGGCGGCGGCGATCGCCTCGGCCCCGCCACCGTCGAGCGTCGACCCGTCGGCGACCACGGTGACCTCGCTCAGGTGCATGCCGGCGCTGCGGGCCTGGCGGAGCAGCGCGTGGGGCGAGATAGGC
>JACCUL010000211.1 GCA_013811855.1 Acidimicrobiia bacterium | reverse complement strand
CCTCGTCGGCGTCCCCGCCGATGGCCAGCTCCCACTCGGCGGGCGGCTCGGTGGCCACCGGGCCGTCGCCGTTGCCGGACGGTGCGGCCGAGCCGTTGGCCCGAGCGACGGAGCCGGTCGACTCCAGGATCTGATCGATGATCTCGGACTTCTTGGTCCGGGCGCTGGCCTTGACGCCGAGCGCCTTGGCGATCGCCAACAGTTGGTCCTTGTCCTTCGATTCGAGGACGGACTGTTCGAGTGCCTCTGCGGCCACGGGGTACCTCTCTCCCGGTACGAATCTGCCGTTGTGACGGGGAGGTGGCAGCGCTCCGGCGGCGGCCGTCGGCCCGACCGACGCTGATCCCTCACGTCGTTGAACGGGCACCCGTGCGACACGTTCTGGGGGGAACGGCACGGCGTGCTCCCTGGACAATCCAGGTCGTCAAACAGGTTATCGACGGTCCGGCCGACTCGCAAGCACCTGCCGTAACGAATGGTCGGCTCGCCTCCTCGAGTTACGCCGTGGCGGCGACGGCGGCGGTCACCAGGTCCTCGACGACGGCGAGGTCGTTGGGGACCCGCTCGACCCGTTCCGGCCGGTCGTACAGGTCGGCCAGATCGTCGGGCAGCGGCGGCCGCTGCCCGGTGGCCCGCTCGACGGCGTCGGGGAACTTGGCCGGGTGGGCCGTCGCCATCGTCACCGTCGGGTGCGGTGACGCCAGCCGCCGGGCCACCAGCGTGCCCGTCGCCGTGTGCGGGTCGACGAACATGCCCGTCTCGGCGTGGACGCGACGGATCTCGTCGAGCACCTCGTCGTCACCGGCTCGGCCGGCCCGGAACGCGCCGTCGAGCCAGCGCTGGCGGGCCTCGGGTGGCGTGACCAGGCGGCCGAGCTGGCGGAAGCGCAGCTGCTGCTCGGCGGTGAGCGCGCCGTTGCCGTCGTTCATCACCCACAGCATCCGCTCGAAGTTCGACGACACCTGGATGTCCATGCTCGGGCTCAACGTCGAGACCACCGGCGCGATCGTCATGTCGTCGTCGTTGACGTACCGGGTGAGGATGTCGTTGGCGTTCGACGCGACCACGAGGTCGTCGATCGGCGCACCCATCCGGCGGGCCACCCAGCCGGCGAAGATGTTGCCGAAGTTGCCGGTCGGTACGCACGTGCTGATCGGCGCGCTCAGCGTACGGGCGGCCACGACGTGGTACACGACCTGGGCCATCACCCGGGCCCAGTTGATCGAGTTCACGGCGCTGAGGCGCAAGCGCTCGCGGAACGGGGCGTCGTTGAACATCGCCTTGACGAGGTCCTGGCAGTCGTCGAACGTGCCGTCGACGGCGACGGCGTGGACGTTCGGCGCCACGACCGTCGTCATCTGCCGGCGCTGCACCTCGCTCGGCCCGCCGTGCGGGAACAGGACGACGACGTCGATGTGGGCGCAGCCGCGCACCGCCTCGATCGCCGCCGAGCCCGTGTCGCCGCTCGTCGCGCCGACGATCGTGACCCGCTCGCGGCGCCGGTCGAGCACGTGGTCGAAGAGGCGACCGACGAGCTGGAGCGCGACGTCCTTGAACGACAGGGTCGGCCCGTGGAACAGCTCGGCGACCCACTGTCGCTCGCCGATCTGCACCAGCGGGACGACGGCCGGATGGCGGAACGTGGCGTACGCGTCGGCGCACATGTCTGCGAGCGCGCCCGGCTCGACGTCGTCGCCGACGAACGGGGCGATCACGCGGTGCGCCGTCTCGGCGTAACTCTGGGCGGCGTCGAGCTCGTGACGCGGTGGCAGCAGCGGCCACTCGGCCGGCACGTACAGGCCGCCGTCGGACGCCAGGCCGGCCAGCAGCACGTCGGCGAACCCCAGCTCGGGCGCCTGCCCGCGCGTCGAGACGTACCGCAAGGACTAGCTCCCGACGACCCGCAACAGCCCGCCGACACGGCGCACGACGGCCAGGTCGCGCAGCTCGCGCAGGGTCGACTGCACCGCCGATTCCAGCGCCTCGTGGGTGATGAACACCAGGCGGGCCTCCTCGCCGATGCCCTCCTGCTCCATCGAGCGGATGCTCACGCCGTGCGCGGCGAGCACGCCGGTGACGGCGTGGAGCACGCCCGGCTGGTCGACGACGTCGAGGGCCAGGAGGTACTCGGCCGACGTCTCGTCCATCGGGCGGAGGCGGGCCTTGGCGAACGAGCCGATCGTGCCGTGCGTGCCCTTGCGCAGGTTGACGGCGGCGTCGATCACGTCGCCGAGCACGGCACTGGCCGTGGGCATGCCACCGGCGCCTCGGCCGTAGAACATCAACGAGCCGACGGCGTCGCCCTCGATGAAGACGGCGTTGAAACTCTCCCGGACGCTGGCCAGCGGGTGGTGCACCGGCACCATCGCCGGGTGGACGCGCACGGCGATCTCGCCGGTTGCCGCATCGAGGTCGGCGATGGCGAGCAGCTTGACCGTGTAGCCGAGACGCCGCGCGACGGCGATGTCGGCGGGCGTGATGGCGGCGATGCCCTCGTGGTAGACGTCGCCGGCGACGACCTTGGCGCCGAAGGCGATCGAGGCGATGATCGCGGCCTTGGCCCCGGTGTCGTAGCCCTCGACGTCGGCGGTCGGGTCACGCTCGGCGAACCCCAGCCGCTGCGCCTCGGCCAACGCCTCCCCGTACGCCACGCCCTGCTCGGTCATCTTCGTGAGGATGAAGTTGGTCGTGCCGTTGACGATGCCGACGATCCGGCGGATCGGCTCGCCGCGCAGGCTCTCGCGCAGACAGCGCACGAGCGGGATGCCGCCGGCAACGGCGGCCTCGAACAGCAGGTCCACCCCGTAGTGGTCGGCGGCGCCGAACAGTTCCACGCCCACGTTGGCGAGGAGCTCCTTGTTGGCCGTCACGACCGGCTTGCCGGCGGCGAGGGCCTCGGTGATCAGCTCGCGCGCCGGCTCGATGCCGCCGATGACCTCGACCACCACGTCGATGTCCGGGTCGACGACGATGTCATGGGGGTCACGGGTGAGGATCGCCCGGTCGAGATCGACACCGCGTTCGTGGGAGAGGTTGCGCACGGCGACGCGGGTGACGTCGAGGCCGATGCCGGTCCGGGCCTCGATCTCCTTGGCCTGGTCGGAGACGAGGCGGACGAACGCCGCGCCGACGTTGCCACACCCCAGAACCCCGATGCGCACACGGTCGACCACGACGCGAGGTTAGGGCCGCGTCACGCCGCGCTCCTCAGCGGCTGACGTCGTGCAGGCGGTCGACGGCTTGGACCACGGCGTCGAAGCGGCGACGGTTGAGGATCGCACCCTCCCGGCGCACGGCCGCCGGCTCGATCTGCAGCAGCCGCTCGACCTTGGCGTAGCTGGGGCGGCCCTGGCTGTCCCACGGTCCGGTGCCCACCTCGACGATGTCGGACCGCCCGGCACTGGCCCTGCTCGTCAGCGCCACGCCCGATAGGCGGTCACCACTACGTCCGATGATGACGACGGGCCGGTCCTTGCCGAGCGACGGGTCCTCCTCGAACGGCACCCACGTCCAGACGACCTCGCCGGGGTCCGGGTCGCCGTCGAGCTGCGGCGTGTACTCGATGTGGACACCGGGCTCGACCGGGCGGGCCGTGGGCCCGATCGACCGCGTCGTGCGCCCAGTGCCGCGTTCGGCGTGGCGCGCCGTGGCCACGGCCCGGCGAACGAGTTCGATGAGGACGTCGAGCCATCGCCGCATCTGCGCAGGTTAGGTGTCCGGTCAGCCGACGTCCGTCGCCAGCAGGTCGTCGTAGGTCTCCCGGCGGACGACGATGCGGGCCTCCCCGTCGTGCACGAAGAGAACCGGCGGACGGGGCACCTTGTTGTAGTTGGAGCCCATCGAGTGCCCGTACGCGCCGGTGACGGGGACGGCGAGCAGGTCGCCGACGGCGAGGTCGGCGGGCAGGCGGGCGTCGAACAGGAGCACGTCACCGGACTCGCAGTGCTTGCCGACGACACGGGCCGCGAGCGGCCGATCGGCACCTGTTGCCCTCGGCAGGAACGCCTCGTAGCCGCTGCCGTAGAGCACGGGCCGCGGGTTGTCGCTCATGCCGCCGTCGACGGCGACGTAGGTGCGCACGCCGGGGATCACCTTGACGGCGCCGACGGTGTACACGGTCACGGCGGCGGCGGCGACGATCGAGCGCCCCGGCTCGACGCTGACGTCGGCGGTGACGCCGAGCTCGTCGCAGGCGCCGAGCACGGCCGCCGCCCACTCCGTGATGGTCGGCGCGTCCTCGCCCGCGACGTAGGCCACGCCGAGCCCGCCGCCGAGCACGAGCTGAGGCAGGTCGTACGTCGCGGCGAACGTCGCCATCACCTCGGTCGCCCTGGCGAAGCTGCCGGCCGCGAACACGTTGGATCCAATGTGGCAGTGCAGACCCACGAGCCGGACCGCAGGCGAGCGCTGCGCTCGCGCCACCGCGGCGGCGGCATCGCCGTTGGCCAGGTTGAACCCGAACTTGGAGTCGTCCTGGCCGGTGGCGACGTACTCGTGGGTGTGGGCATGCACGCCGGGCGTGACCCGCAGCAGCACGTCGGGCACGGGAAGGCCCCCGGCGTGCAGCGCGTCGAGGCGGTCGAGCTCGTCGAACCCGTCGACCACGACGTTGCGTACGCCGAGCGTGACCGCAGCACGCAGCTCGTCGACGCTCTTGTTGTTGCCATGGAACGTGCACGCCTCGGCGGGCACGCCGGCGGCGGTGACCACGTGGAGCTCGCCACCCGAGGCGACGTCGAGCAGCATTCCCTCCTCGTGGGCCAATCGGGCCATCGCCCGGCACAGAAAGGCCTTCGTGGCGTACACGACCCGGCCAGGGCCGAACGCCGCCACTGCCTCCCGACAGCGGGCCCGCACGTGCGCCTCGTCGTAGACGAACAGCGGCGTGCCGTGCTCGGCGGCCAGCTCGCCGACGTCGCACCCGCCGATCGACAGCGCACCGCCGGCGTCGACGGTCGCCGTGTCCGGCAGCAGCGACCTCGGCAACGGGCTCACCGAGCGCGGACCGTACTGGGCGGGCCGGTATCAGGCTCGGCCGTCACGGGTCGTGATCCATGGCCGGCCTCCACTCCGGTCTCTGTCCGAAGGAGCAACGAACGTGCACGAGAACCACCCCCGCCTCTTGAGCGAGCTGGTGCGCAGCCATCGCGAAGAGCTGTTGCGCATCGCCCGCGGTCACGGCCGACCGAGCCGCCGCTCGGTCCGGGCGCGCTCGCGCTCGCGCGCCGCCTGAGCGTGGCCGGGCCGCGTCACATCCGCGTCGGCGCGTTGATGCCCAGCAGACCGAGTCCGTCTTCCAGCACGCGAGCCGTCACGTCGCAGAGCACGAGCCGCGACCGCCGCGTCTCGTCGTCGGTTCGGAGCACCGGGCAGTGCTCGTAGAACGTCGTGAAGTCCGAAGCCAGCTCGAACAGGTAGGTGCACAGACGGTGGGGACTCCACCGCTCCAGCGCCTCGCCGACGACCGACGGGTAGCCGAGCACGCGCATCGCCAGCGCCCGCTCCGGCACCTCGGCGATGGTCGGCGGGTGACCGCGGCCTGAGGTCCGTTCGACGTCGGCGCGTCGGAAGATCGAGCAGATGCGGGCGTGGGCGTACTGCAGGTACGGCGCCGTGTTGCCGTCGAACGACAGCATCCGCTCCCAGTCGAAGACATAGTCGCGGATGCGGTCGGTCGACAGGTCGGCGTACTTCAGGGCGCCGACGCCGACGGCGTGGCCGACGGCCCGCTGCTCGGCTTCGGGCAGCTCGGGGTTCTTATCGCCCACGGCGGCCACGCCGCGCTCGATCGCCTCGTCGACGACGTCGACGAAGCGCACCGGTTCGCCGCTCCGGCTCTTCAGCATCTTGCGGTCGGGGCCGAGAACGTTCCCGAAGGCGACGTGCACCGCGGCTCGCGGTGGACGCAGCCACCCGGCCATCTCGGCGACGGCGAAGACCATCGCCAAGTGTTGCGCCTGCGGAGCGCCGACGACGTACAGCATCGTGTCGGCACCGACCCGCTCGACGCGGTCGAGCACGCAGGCCAGGTCGCTGGTGGCATACGTGAACGCCCCGGCCTGGCTGCGCACGATCAGCGGCAGCGGTTGACCCTCCCTGTTGGTGAACCCCGGCGGGAACACGACCTGCGCGCCGTCCGACTCCTCCAACAGCCCGGTCGCATCGAGCCGTTCCAGCACCTCCGGCAGCAGGACCCAGTAGCGGCTCTCGCCGGCGATGTCGTCGTCGGTCAGGAGCACCCCGAGCTTGCCGTACACGTCGTTCCAGTGCGTCGCGCTCTGCTCGACGAGGGACCGCCAGAGCGCGATCGTTTCGGGATCGAGGGATTGCAGTGCGACCACCCGCGCCCTGGCCCGCGTGGCGAAGTCCTCGTCGTGTTCGAACTGCGCCGACGCCGTCTTGTAGAAGGCGTCGAGGTCACCCACGGCCATCGATGCCGACCTGTCCGATCCGAGGTCGACGAGGTGCTCGATGAGCATGCCGAACGGCCGCCCCCAGTCGCCGATGTGGTTCTCCCGGACGACCGTGTGCCCGACCAGTTCGAGCATCCGCACCAGCGAGTCGCCGATCACAGTGGTGCGGAGGTGCCCGATGTGTATCTCCTTGGCCACGTTCGGTGCCGAGTAGTCGACGACGACGGTCTGGGGCGTCGCCGTGGTCGCGACGCCCAACCGGTCGTCGGCGGCGACGGCGGCGACGAGCTCGGCGATCCATCCTGCGTCGAACGTGATGTTCAGGAAGCCCGGCTCGGCCAGTTCGGCCGTGCCCAGCCCCTCCCACTCGACCGCCGCCAGGACCTCGGCGGCGATGTCCCGCGGCGGTCGACCGAGCGACTTGGCGAGCGGCAGCGCGCCGTTGGCCTGGGCGTCCGCGTGCTCCGACGGCCGTACCACCGGATCGACTCCCGCGAGCCCAGCGACGCGCTCGAAGGCGGGACGCAGCCGGTCGGCGAGGAGCTCCAGCGGATCGGCCATGGAGCCGCCCATCATGGCGCGCGCCGGCGCGGCGTACGGGCCGGCGTCAGGCCTGCATGTCGGGGTTGGCGCGGCGCGCGTCGTCGGTTCGCCCCTTCGGTTCCTCCCAGTCCTCCTGCCGGCCGAGCGCGGTGAGATCGAGGTAGGCGTACGAGCCGCCGAACCACTCTGCGCCGCGGGCGTATACGGAGTAGGTGTGGAAGACGCGGTCGCCGTCGCGGAGGAAGCAGCTCGTGCCGGGTTCCTCGATCGGCTGCTCGCCCTCGAGGTAGTAGGAGGTGCCAGCGGCCTCGTGCTCCTCCGCGTTGCGGTAGTTGTACTCCATCGGCTCTACGGAGGCGTCGAGCGTGACGTGGAAGTCGTAGTTGAAGTCGCTGCCGAACGACGAGTACCACGGAAACGTCCAACCCTTCTTCCGCTTGTACCGCTCGATCTTCTCGATCGGCGCCCGCGACACGTAGGCCAGCGTCGTGTCCCGGTTGTGCAGGTGGTCGAGCAGGCCCTGCGACACCTCGTCGGCGCCGGCCGTGCAGCTCGGGCAGCCGTCCTCCCAGTCCGGGTTGAACATGAAGTGCCCGACCATCAGCTGGCGACGGCCGTCGAACAGCTCGAGCAGGCTGGCGGATCCGGTGCGCCCCTGGAACTCGTAGTCCTTGTCGATCTCGACCATCGGGAGCCGGCGCCGCTCGGCGTTGATCGCATCGCGTCGGCGGGTGAGGTCCTTCTCGTCCTCCAGCAGCGCCTTGCGCGCCTGCGTCCACTCATCACGGGTGACGATGTCGGGCATTGCCATGGCGTCGCGCCTGCCCACCCAGGGACCGCTCGAACCTCGTCCGCATGCTCATCCGCGTCCGCCGGCACCTTCCCAAGGCCACACGAGCTCGCCGGTAACCTGCGACGTCCGCCCTCGTAGCTCAGGGGATAGAGCATCGGCCTCCGGAGCCGTGTGCGCAGGTTCGAATCCTGCCGAGGGCGCACCACTTTCCTACGTGCACCGGAATGGGTGCGTATCACGCGTGATACAGTGATCCTCATGGTCGAGGTGACCGTTCGTGAACTCAGGAACCATGGTGGCGAGGTGCTCGATCGCGTCATCGCAGGCGAACGTCTCACCGTGACGCGCGATGGCCG
>JACCUL010000206.1 GCA_013811855.1 Acidimicrobiia bacterium | reverse complement strand
GCCCTGACCAAGGCTCGCCCGGCGCTCGACGCCGGCGCGACGTCGGCGGCGGCCGCGCTGGTCGCCGTCGAGGCGGCGATCGACGACGAGATCGACGGGCTCCGCGCCGCACGCGTGGAGGTGGTCGGGCGTCTCGACGCCGCCATGCTGGCGCGGTACGAGCGGTTGCGCACGCGGCTGGGCGGCGTCGCCGTCGGGCGGCTCGAAGGCGCCCGCTGCAGCGGCTGCCACCTCGACCTGTCGACGGCCGAAGCGGCGGCGGTCCGCAAGGCCGGGCCCGGTCAGCTGAGCGACTGTCCGCAGTGCGGCCGCCTGCTCGTCGCCTGACCCGATGCTGCTGTGGTTCGTCGGCACGGCGATCGTCGCCGTCTGGTACGTGTTCCGCGATCCGCGCTTCGACTATCGCCTGCTCGTGGTCGGCGCCCTCGTTCCCGAGCTGGACGGCCTGATCGGCGGCGCCCGCGTCCTGCACAGCCTGCTGGCCAGCGTCGTCCTGCTCGCCGCGGCCATAGCCGTGACCGCCGGCCGGCGGCCAGCCCGGCGACTGTTGCTCGGGCTGCCGATCGGCACGATGCTGCACCTCGTCGTGGACGGCGGATGGCGCAACAGCACCGTGTTCTGGTGGCCGCTCGGGGGTTGGGGCTTCGACGGGGCCGAACTGCCGTCCGTCGCCCGCGGCTGGTGGAACGGGCCGCTGGAGCTGATCGGCCTGGCGCTGTGCAAGTGGATCTGGCGGACAGCTGGGCTGGCCGATCCGGACCGGCGCCGCATCGTCGCCCGTACCGGGCAGTTGTTCTCCGAAGGCCCCGGGTGATGGTTCACTTCGTGTCGTGTTGATCCTGGTCCGCCACGGACGCACGGTGCTGAACGCCGAAGGCCGGCTGCAGGGCCGGCTGGACATCCCGCTCGACGACGTCGGCAAACTGGAGGCCGTTGCCGTGGCGGCGCGGGTCGGTCCGGTCGACGAGTTGATCAGCAGTCCCCTGGCCCGGGCCCGCCAGACCGCCGACGCGTGGGGCCTGCCGTACGAGGTCGACGACCGCTGGGTCGAGCTGTCCTACGGCGAGTTCGAGGGCGTCCCGCACGCCGACTTCCCGTCGGCGGTGTGGAGCCGTTGGTGGCGCGACGGCGACTGGGTCCCCGAGGGCGGCGAGTCGCTCAACGGGTTGGTCACCCGCGTGCGCGAGGCGTGCGAGGAGATGATCGAGCGGGCCCGAGATCACCGAGTCGCCGTCGTGTCGCACGTCTCACCGATCAAGGCCGCCGTGGCCTGGTCGATCGGGGCCGACATCGACATCGCCTGGCGCTCGCACCTCTCCCACGCGTCGATCTGCCGGATCGACATGCGCGAGATCGGCCCGGTGCTGTGCACGTTCAACGAGACGGTCGAACCGATGGCCGGCTGAGCGCGGGCCGGCGTTCCGTCAGGGGCGACCGGCGCGTCGGGGTCGGCGGGTGGCGACGAGCGCCGCCACGCCGATCCCGAGGATCAGGGCGGCGATCACGCCGACACCGTCGGTCGAGGTGCCGGTGACCGGGAGGAGCACGGTGGTCGGCGGCCGTGGCACCGACGTGATCCCACCGACGGCAGTGGTGGTCGTCGTGCCGGGGTCGGCGGTGGTCGTCGGCCCGACCGTGGTCGTGGACGCCGGCTCGGTCGTCGTCGTGGTGGTGCTCGTGGTGGTCGTGGTGGCGACGACGATGGCGCACGACGGGCGGGGGATGGCGTCGCGCAGCGCCGTCGTGAGGCAGGCGTCGAGCCCGCTCGTCGTGCCGGAGACCGACGTTGCGCCGTGCTCGATGGCGTACGCGTACGGGTCGCTCTGGCCGCCGACCAGCTCGGGATCGCCGAGGTCGAACCAGACGTTGTCGAAGAAGACTGGCTGCAGGTCGTCGGGCCCAGGCGCCGGCGGGGGACCGTCGTTGGTGCATGGACCAAACTCGCCCTCGAACGGCGCCACCGTGGCGATGACGAACTGGTATCCGTCGGGCAGGGCGCCGAGCGACCAGTTGCCGTCGTCGTCGCTGATGGCCTGGAACACCGCCGACGGCGAGGCGAGGATGAAGATGCAGGCGCCGACGACCGGGACCTCGTCGAGCGTCTGCACCGTGCCTGACAGGGTGGTGGTGCCGCTCGGCGGCGACGTGAAGACCTGGGCGGTGGCCAACGTCTCGGGCTCCGTGGTCGCCGAGTCGCCGATGGCGGCCAGGTTCCACGACGTGTTCGGCGGGGTCGCCACGTCGACGGCGACGATCACGGCCAGGGTCTGTGGGCTGTCGGCTGCCTCGCCGTCCCAATCGCAGGCGATCACGGCGCCCGGATCGGGGTGCAGTTCAGCAGCTCCGACGAGGTGACACCGGCATCGAGGCTCAGCGTGCCGAGCGCGCCTGCTCCCTGCAGTTCGATGCTGACCGTCACCGGCCCGACGTCGTTCGGCACCGAGAACTGGGCGGTGAGCGCCGCCGTCGAGCCAGCCTGCACCGGGTTCGGGTTCGGCCCGTCGAAGAACGCCGCCAGCCCGGGGATTTCTGGGCGCCGACCGGACCACCGAAGGTCACCGCCGTGAAAGCAACCGGCACGAGCAGGAACG
>JACCUL010000200.1 GCA_013811855.1 Acidimicrobiia bacterium | reverse complement strand
GGGCCATCGTTTCCGTCAGGTCGAGGCGCTCGGCCTCGACCCGCCGGGCCCGCTCGATGGCCGCCGCCGCGGCCCGGGACGCATCGAGGGCGGCGCTGACCGCGGTGAGGGCCTCGTTCAACAGCCGCCCGGCCTCCTTACGGTCCTCGACGGGCAGCGCGCCGAGGCGGGCCTTCAGTTGGGCCAGCGGCCCGCGCTTGCCGAGCAGCTCGGTGCCGAGCGCGGCGAGCTCGTCGAGCGTCGTGGCGGCGGCGATGCCGGCGAGCGCCGCGTCACGGGCGGCGCCGATGTCGTCGATCACGGGGGAGCGTCCTTTCGTCCTGGCTGCGGGTCGGACCCGGATGGACTCAGGCGACGGCGCGTGCGATGGTGGTGCTGGCCGGCCCCGGGTTCACCCGGGGCACCGAAATCGACGGGTCGCCGTGCCGTGCACGGTCGTCACGATAGGCGCCGGACAGCCATCGCGTGAAAGCACATGACGGTGACGGCCATGGCGACGTTGAGGCTCTCGGACCGGCCGGCGTGCTCGATGCGCACCCACTCGTCGACCGGCGCGTCGTCGCCCAGGCCGTGGGACTCCGAGCCGGCGACGAGCGCGATCCGGCCGCGCCATTCGACGTCGAGGTGGGACCGCCCCTCGTGCGACGACGAACCGAGCAGGCGCAGGCCGGCGCCACTGACGGCGGCGAGCTCGGCCGTCACGGTCGGGACCCGGAACCGGGCTCCGGCCGACGCCCTGACGACCTTGGGGTTGGTGGCGTCGACGGATCCGGGCGTGAGCGCGATGGCGTCGACGCCGGCCGCCTCGGCCGAGCGCAGGATGGTGCCCAGGTTTCCCGGGTCGGCCAGCCGGTCGGCGACGACGACGAAGGAGGCGTCGGCGAGCACGGCGTCGGGGTCGGGCGTCGGGACCAGCGCCAGGGCGAGGATCCCTTGCGGGGTCGACGTGTCCGAGACCCGCTCGGCCACGCCCGCCGCGAGCTGGTGCACGCGACCGGCGCCGTCGACCGCCTCGACGCCCGGGGCGACGTACTGCGCCGAGAGCTCCCATCCGGCGGCGACCGCCTCGGCGATCAGCATGGCCCCCTCGATGACGAGGTGACCGTCCTCGTCACGCGCACTGCGGCGCCCCAGGAGGCGCCGCAGCCGTTGGACCTGTGGGTTCGTGAACGCCAGCGGACCCGTTCCGCCGGGCGTGGTCAGCGCGACTCCGTCGATGACCGGCTCGCCTCCCTGGCCGCATCGACGAGGCGGCCGAACGCGGCCGCATCGGTGACGGCCAGGTCGGCGAGGATCTTGCGGTCGACGTCGATGCCGGCCGCGTTGAGCCCTGCGATGAACCGGCTGTAGCTCATGTCGTGCTGGCGGGTGGCGGCATTGATCCTCTGGATCCAGAGGCGCCGGAACTCACCCTTGCGGGCGCGGCGGTCACGGAACGCGTACTGGCCGCTGTGCAGCAGCTGCTCGTTGGCCGCCCGGAACGAGCGGCTCTTGTTGCCGTAGTAGCCCTTGGCCTGCTCGAGGACCTTCTTGTGGCGCCGCTTGGCGGCCACCCCACGCTTGACGCGTGCCATGGTCGAGTCTCCTTCGTTCGGGGGTGATCAGCGCTTTCCAAGGAGCCGCTTGATGTTCTTCAGGTCGGTCGGGTGAACGTCGGCGTCGGCGGCCAGACGGCGGGTCCGCGTCGACGGCTTCTTCTCGAACAGGTGCTGGCGCATCGACTGCTCGCGGCGCAGCCGACCTGTGCCCGTGGTCTTGAACCGCTTGGCCGCGGTCTTGGAGGTCTTCATCTTCGGCATGGTGTGGTTCCTCGGTGCGGGGAGTGGATCAGGGAGTGGCCCTCTCGGCCGTCTCGGCCGTGTCGGTGTCCTCGGTCATCTCGGTCGCGGCGGTGGTTTCGATCGTCTCGGCGGTCGTCGCGGGCTCGGTCGTGGCGGGAGCCGCCGCCGGTGCGGCCTCCGGGCTGACGCCGGCGGCCAGCGCCTCTCGCTCGGCCTTCTCGGTGTCGAGCGCCTTGCGATCGGGCGACAACACCATCGACATGCTGCGACCCTCCAGGCGGGCCTGCGTCTCGACCTTGACGTACGAGCCCACCCGATCCAGGACCTGGTCGAGGATCTTCGTGCCGAGCTCCGGATGGGCCATCTCCCGACCCCGGAACTGCAGCGTCACCTTGACCTTGTGGCCCTCGTGGATGAACTCGTCCAGCTTGCGGACCTTCACATCGAAGTCGCCCCGGCCGATCTTCGGACGGAACTTGACCTCCTTGACCGACACGTTGCTCGACTTCCGCCGGGACTCCTTGGCCTTCTGGGCCTCCTCGTAGCGGAACTTCCCGTAGTCCATGATCCGACAGACGGGCGGGTTGGCCATCGGTGCCACCTCGACGAGATCGAACTCCAGCCCCCTGGCCATGGTCAGGGCGTCGGGGACGGTCTTGATGCCGAGCTGGTCGCCGTCGGGACCGATGAGGCGGACCTCACGAGCACGGATGCGGTCGTTGATGCGATGCTGTTCGCGTTGTGGCGCGGCTATGGCTGGTCACTCCTGCGCAATGGGTGGTGTCTCCCTGTTCGGTGGATTCGGCTCGGCAGCCCCTCGACGCGAGGTCCGCGGAGCCGACCCGGACCGCCGGCGGAGCCGGGGGAACGGGGAGCCGTTGGACCCGGACGCACGTCCGCAGGCGTCCTGCGGATGGTGGCCGGGTGGGGGTCGCCCCCACTTCGCTTCTGTTGCCGCAGGTAGGGTAGCGCAGGTGCCCGACGGAACCACCGAGCCGGTGAACCGGCCCGACGGCGAGTCGACCGGGCCACCCGATTCGCCCGAACCGCCAGATGATCAGCTGGCCGATGCCCAGGCCGCGCTGGCCGAGGCCCGGCGCCGGGTGGCCGAGGTTCCGGCCCACGTCGTCGTCGCCAACCACGTGATGGGCCTGTACGAGCTGGCCGCCATCCACCTCTCGGCGGAAGATCCCGACCTGGCCTCGGCCGCGCTGGCCATCGACGCCGTCGCCGCCGTCATCGACGAGCTCGGCGACCGACTCGGTCCCGAGGCGGCGACGATGCGCGATGCCCTGGCGAACATCCGCCTGGCCTACGTGCAGGTCAAGCACCGCGCCGCGACCCCGTCGTCCTGACGACGCGCCGCATCTGGGTGCGATCCGTCTCAACAGTGCTTCTGGGCGCGCCAGCGTCTCGGGATCGAGACGGACCGCACCCAGGTTCAGCGGCGGAAGCGCCCGAGCGGCGCCTCGACGACCCGGCCGTGACGGATGACGGCGCCCTCGCCCCGCAGCAGCGCAGCCTGCCCGACCGCACGGGGGGTGGCGATGCTGCCGTCGGCACGGACGACCCTCCACCACGGCACGTCGACGTCGGTCTGTCCGAGGATCGTGCCGACCGCTCGTGACCGTCCCGGGAAGCCGGCGGTGTCGGCGACGTCGCCGTAGCTGACCACCTCACCGACGGCCAGCATCACGAGCACACCGATGACCCGGTCCTCGAGCTCGGTCACGTCACGGCGGCGGACGCAGACGAGCCGCCTCGTCCCGACCGAACTTGCGCAGGAGGTCGAACTCGACGGGCGTCCCGACGGCGATCGAACGCGAGCCGTCGGCGATCTCGACGCAGTGGAACAGCAACTCGACCCCGTCGTCGTCGCGACGCACCCGGCCCAGCCCGGCGTGCTCGTCGAACGCCACCACCACGCCGAGCGGCACGGTCGGGCCTAGAGGTCCCGGGCCGACAGGACGCAGAACCCGTTGCCCTCGGGATCGGCCAGTACATCCCACGTGGCGGCAGCCGACTGGCCGACGCCGACGCGCGCCGCCCCCATGTCGAGCAGCCGGGCGATCTCGGCGTCGCGGTCGTCGGTGGCGTGCGGCGCCAGGTCGAGGTGCAGGCGGTTCTTGCCCGTCTTGCTTTCGGTCACCGGCACGAACACGAGGCCCGGCGGCACCTGCTCCCATGGCGTCGCCCGGATCAGTTCCTCGCTGGCGTGGGCGGGGACGAGAACGACCTCATCCTCGCTCTCGTAGCCGATCTTCCAGCCGAGCGCCTCCCCCCACCAGCGCGCCTGGGCGGCGATGTCCCGACAGTCGACGACGATGCTGTACCAGCGCACGGCCACGGCGTCCTCCTCGGTCAGTGCACGATCTTGGCGATCGGGATCTCCAGCAGGTCCGTGGCGCCGGCGTCCTTGAGGGCCGGGATGACCAGGTTGATCCGGCGCTTCTCGACGACGCTCTCGACGGCGAACCCACCGCCGGCCAGCGCCGACACCGTCGGTGACTTGGCCGCCGGGAGGACGGCCAGCACGGCGGCGCGGTGTTCGGCGGCCACATTGAGTTTGAGCAGCACCTTCGTGCGGGCTTCGAGGGCGCCGTACAGGAGCGTCATCAACTGGCCCATGGCGTGGCGCTTGTCGGCGTCGGCGTGGCTGTCGGTGTTGGCGATGGCCTCGGTGTGGCTCGTCAGGATCGTGTCCACGATCCGCAACCCGGCGGCCCGCAGCGCCCGTCCGGTCTCGGTGATGTCCACGACGCAGTCGGCGATGTCCGGCACCTTGGCCTCGCTGGCGCCGTACGACAGGCGCACGTCGGCCTCGATGCCCTTGGCGGCGAAGTAGCGGCGGGTCAGCTCGGGGTACTCCGAGGAGACCCGCACGCCCTGGGGGAGGTCGGCGACCGACCGGGCCGGCGAGTCCTCGGCCACGGCGACCACGACGCGGACCGGATCAGCCGTTGCCTTCGAGTACTGCAGCTCGCCCAGGCTGACGACCGAGCTGGACGTCTCCTCGACCCAGTCCCGACCGGTGATGCCCATGTCGAACACGCCCTCGGCGACGTACATCGGGATCTCCTGCGGTCGCAGGATGCGCACCTCGCTGACGCGGGGATCGTCGATGGTCGCCCGGTACTCGACCGCCGACGACCTCGACACGGTCAGGTCGGCGGCCTCGAACAGCTCCAGCGTCGCCCGCTCCAACGAGCCCTTGGGCAGGACGATGCGCAGCACGTCGGCGGACGCTATCGCTCGACCGCGTCGGCGTCAGTGGGAGGTTGGCGCGTCGTGGAGCAGGCGCAGGGCGTGCGGGAGGACGTCGAGCACGGCGCCGAGCTGCTCGACGCAACCCTTCGGCGAGCCGGGCGTGTTGAGCACGATCGCCAGGCCGCGCACGCCGGCGACGCCCCGCGACAGGCGGCCGAGTGGGCTGACGAGCCGCATCGCTTCGGCCAGGCCGGGCGCCTCCCGTTCGACGACGGCGAGGGTGCCCTCGGGTGTCTGGTCCCGGGGTGCGAACCCCGTCCCGCCCGTCGTGACGACGACGCCGGCGAACCCGTCGGTCAGCGTGGTCAGCGCGGCGACAACGGCGTCGGCACCATCCGGCGTCACCTGTCGATCGACGACGGCGAACCCGGCCGCAGTCAGCTGATCGACGAGGGCCTGGCCGCTGGCGTCCTCGCGGGTGCCGGCGACGACGCCGTCGCTGACGGTCAGCACCTTGGCCTGCAGCACGGCCGGGAACCTACCCGAGCCGTTCGCCGGCCCGGGGGTGGGCGCCGTTGGCGAACGCCGTCCACGTCATCGCGGACCGGCCCTCGGGTTGGACCTCGACGAGCGCCAGGCCCCCGTCGCCCGTCCCGACGACGCCGCCCGCAACGTCGACCAGCTCGCCGGGCGATCCGCCGCCAGCCGGGCACAGCTCGGACGCCAGCACCCTCAGCCGGCGTCCGCGGAACATCGTCCACGCGTCGCCGACGCGCACGAGGCGGTCGAGCCGTTCGGCCGGATCCGTCCACGTCAGCTCGAGCTCGGCGGGATCGATCTTGGCCGCGTACGTGATCTCGCCGCGCTGGTCGACGGGTTCGGGCAGCGGCCCGGCGAGCGTCGACACGAGCAGGTCGGTGCCGATGGCGACGAGCTGGGTGCGCAGTTCGGCGGCCGTGGCCCGCGGGCCGATCGGCACCTCCCGCACGGCGTAGACGGCGCCCGTGTCGAGGGTCCGCTCGACGGCCATTACGCAGACACCGGTCGTGGCATCGCCGGCCAGCAGGGCCCGTTCGACCGGGGCCGCGCCG
>JACCUL010000195.1 GCA_013811855.1 Acidimicrobiia bacterium | reverse complement strand
ACCCTGGCCGACCTGGCGTCCGGGAGCCTGCCCGAGCAGGTGCACCTGCTGGCCGGACCCGCGGAGGCCTGGGACAACCCCTGAGCCCGGCGAGCCCGACCCGTCGGCTCAGGCGTCGACGACGCCCCACCGGCGACGGATGGCGGTGTTGGCCCGGTCGAAGACGACGTCGACCAGGATGCCGATCACGAGGATGACGATCATCCACGAGATCAGGCTCTCGGCCTGGTTGAGCTGGCGGGCGGTGTCCAGCCGCAGTCCGATCGATGGGGTCGCGGCGATGACGACCAGCAGCTCGCCCGCCATCAGGCTGCGCCAGGCGAACGCCCAGCCCTGCTTGAGCCCACCGACGAACGACGGCATCGACGCCGGCAACACGACGTGACGGAACTTCGACCAACCCCGAGCGCCCATCATGTGACCGGCCCGCAGGAGGATCGGCGGCGTGTGGTCGACGCCGGCGATCAGGCCGTTGGCGATCGACGGTGCCGCGCCGAGCACGACGACGAACATGATCGCTCCCTCGCTCTGCTTGAACAGCAGGAGCGACAGGGGGACCACGCGATCGACGGCATCGTCTGCAGGCCGGTGATCATCGAGCCGACCGCCGAGCGGACGGTCCGCGACGACGTCACCAGCCCGCCGATGATCACGCCGATGCCGAGCGCCACGGCGAAGCCCTTGGCGGCCCGCTGCAGCGTGATCCAGAGGGCGTCGGTGATGATGCCGTCGGCGGTGAGCGAGCCGAGCTCGCGGAACACGGCGACCGGGCCGGGCAGCACGTACTCCGGCCGCCACCCGCTCCACACCACGCATTGCCACGCCAGCAACGCCAACCCGATCGCCGCGACCTTCGGCCAGACGGCGAGCCAGATCCGCGCCCCACGTCCCTCGCCGACGTGCTTCGGCGGGCCCGCCGGGTCGACGACCGCCTCCCGGCGGTACGTCACGTCGCCCTCGCCGGCCGACGAGAGCGTGTCGTCAACGACGAGCATGGGCCAGCACCTCCTCGCGCAGTTGGTCGGTCACGCCGGCGGCCAGTTCGGCCACCTCGGGCGAGTCGATCCGCCGCGGCCGGGGGATGTCGACGTCGACGACGGCGCGCACCCTGCCGGGCCGTGGTGACAGCACGACGATGCGGTCGCCGAGCCTGGCCGCCTCGCGCATGTTGTGGGTCACGAACAGCACGGTCAGGTTGCGGTCGTGGACCAGGGTCTCGAGCTCTTCGTGCAGGGAGTCGCGGGTCATCGCGTCGAGGGCGCCGAATGGCTCGTCCATCAGCAGGACGTCGGTGTCCTGAGCGAAGGCCCGAGCCAACGCGCCGCGCTGGCGCATGCCGCCCGACAGCTGATGGGGTCGCTTCCTGGCGAACCCGTCCAGGTGGACGGCGCTGATCAGCTGCTCGACGCGCGCCTTGCGCTCGGTCTTCGACACGCCGGCGAGGCGCATCGGCAGCTCGATGTTCGAGGCCACGGTGAGCCACGGGAACAGGGCCGACTCCTGGAACATCAGCGCTGGCCGTCCGCCGGCCTCGACCGTGCCCGTGGAGGGCCGATCGAGGCCGGCGACCAGGTTGAGGATCGTCGACTTGCCGCAGCCGGACGCCCCGATCAGGCAGACGAACTCGCCGCGTCCGACGTCGAGGTTGACCTCGGTCAGCGCCGTGAGCCCGTCGCGCCCGGCACCGAACGTCTTGGTGACGCCGCGCAGCGAGATCGCCGTACTCATTGCAACCCCCCAACGGCATCCTCGTCCCGCTCGGCCAGCACCTCGTTGAGCAGCGTCAGGTCGTAGATGCCGCCGAGGTCGACCTCGTCGAGCAGACCGACGGACACGGCGTCGTCGGCCGACTTCTGCAGGGACGAGGCGACCGGATCGAGGGTGAACTCGAGGTTCTCCCACGCCCCGGCCATGGTCTCGTCGGCCAGCCGCTTGGTGGTCGCTTCCTCGATGCCGTCGTTGACGATCGTCTGCGCCGCCGTCGCATCGCCGTTGGCGACGTCGATCGCGTCGGCCAGCCCCGTGAGGAAGTCCCGTACGACGTCCGGGTGCTCCTCCAGGAACGCGGTGGCGACGATCACGTGGGTCGTCACGAACTGACCCTCCGGCCACAGCTCCTTCTCGTCGAGGAGCACCGTGCCGCCGCCCTCGAGGACCAGCCTGGTGGCCCACGGCTCGGGCACCCAGGCGCCGTCGATGGCGCCGGTCTGCAACGCCGTCAACGTGTCGGCGTTCTCCTGCGGCAGGACGCTCACCTCGCCGCCCCCGGCGGTGTCGGTCTCGAAGCCCTGCTCCTTGAGCCACGCCCGGAGGGCCACGTCCTGGGTGTTGCCGAGCGACGGCGTGGACAGGGTGGTTCCGGCCAGGTCCTCGACGCTGTCGATGCCGTCACGCACGACGAGCGACGCGCCGCCCGATGTCGTGCCGGAGACGATGCGCAGGGCCTCGCCGTTGGACTGGGCGTAGCCGTTGATCGCCGGGTTGGGGCCGATGAAGCTGATGTCGATGTCTTCGGCGAACAGCGCTTCGATGACTTCGGTGCCCGAGTTGTAGTCCTGCGGGGTGATCTCGACACCGTCACCGACGGCCTCGGCGAAGATGCCCTCCTCGAGGCCGATGATCGCCGGCGCGTGCGTGACGTTGGGGAAGTACCCGAGCTTGAGGCCGACGATGTCGCGGCCCTGGCCGCCCGCGGTGGCCGGCGTGCTCCCGGCCGGTTCCGTCACGCCGGGCGACGTGTCAGGGTGGGCGCCGTCAGTGCCCTCGTCGTCTCCGCACCCGACGGCGGCGAGGCCGAGCAGCGGGAGGAGTCCGATCGTGAGCCAACGGTGGTTCGTGCGCCTCATTGCCCGTCCTTCACGATGTGGGGGTCGCGTCTTTCCGCAATATGGGAACGCCTCCTGTAACGTGGGACGAGTGTAGCCATGCCCATCGACGGACGCACGGATTTCCCGACTTCTCCGCGCACGGGGTCGCAGGCCGTCGAGCGGGCGCTCACGGTGCTCAACTGCTTCGCCGAGGCCGACGGTGATCTCGGCGTCTCGGACGTGGCCCAGCGCACCGGGTTGACCGTCAGCACGGCCCACCGGTTGATGCGGGCGCTCCACGTCGGCGGCCTGCTCGGCCAGGACGAGCGCACCGAGCGCTACCACCTCGGCTCGCTAGTCGTCGCGCTCGGCCGCCGAGCCGAGGCCCACCTCGGGTTCGACCGCCTGCTCCCGGCGCTCGAGGCCCTCGGGGCACGCACGGGCGAGTCGGTCAACCTCGGCACCCGCCTCGGCGACGAGGTGCTCATCGTCCTCCACGTCGCCTCGGTGCACCCGCTGCGCTTCGAGCAGGCCGCCGGCACCCGGGTGCCGATCCACGCGTCGGCGATGGGCAAGGCGCTGCTGGCGTTCTCCCCCGATCCGGCCGTCGAGGTGGACGCGCTGGGCGGGCTGGACCGCTACACGGGTCACACGATGACGACCCGGGAGGCCCTGCTCGACGATCTGCTGGCCACCCGGCACCGGGGGTGGTCGTTGAACGACGGCGAACGCGACGCCGGCGTGCGCACGATCGGCGCCCCGCTGCGCGGCGAGGACGGCGCTCCGTGGGCGGCGATCGCCATCCAAGGACCGGCGGTGCGCATCACCGACGATCGGGTGCCGGACCTCGCCGCGGCGTTGGAGGAGACGGCCGCCGCGCTCGGTTCGATGCGCCCATGACCCCCGACACACCGGCGACCGGCGGGCGGCAGTTGGCACAGTTCAACGTGGCCCGGCTGCACGAGCCGCTCGACCATCCGGACACCGCCGAGTTCGTCGACGCGCTGGACGAGGTCAACGCGCTCGCCGAGTCGTCGCCGGGGTTCGTGTGGCGCCTCGTCGACGAGGAGGGCCGCTCGTCGAGCTACGTCACCGCGTTCGACGACCCCCTGATGATCATCAACATGTCCGTCTGGACGTCGGCCGACGCCCTGTACCACTTCGTGTTCCGCACCGCGCACGCCGCCTTCCTGCGCCGGCGACGGGAGTGGTTCGAACGGCTCGGCGAGGCCATCCTCGTGTGTTGGTGGGTGCCAGCTGGCCACCACCCCTCCGTCGAGGAGGCCATGGAGCGCCTGGCCGACCTGCGCGCCAACGGCGTCACCGACCGGGCGTTCACGCTCAGGAGTCGTCGGTAGCGTCACCCACCCTCATGGAACGGTTCGGCCTCGTCGGCCTGCCCAACGCCGGCAAGAGCTCGCTGTACAACGCGCTGACCGGCGGCGGCGCGCTCGCCGCGCCATACGCCTTCGCCACCAAGGATCCCAACATCGGCGTGGCCAGGGTCCCCGACGAACGGCTCGACCGCCTCGCCGTGATGTCGGCCAGCCGCAACGTCGTGCACGCCGCGGTGCAGGTCGTCGACATCGGCGGGCTCGTCGAGGGCGCCAGCAAAGGCGAGGGCCTCGGCAACAGGTTTCTGGCCAACATCCGCGAGGTCGACGCCGTCGTGTTCGTGCTGCGGGCCTTCGAGAACGACGACGTGTCGGGCCCGTCCGACCCGCTGGAGCACCTGCGCGTCGTCGAGCTGGAGCTGGCGCTCGCCGACCTGGAGACGGTGGAGCGGCGCCTGGCCCAGGTCCAGCGCCAGTCCAAGCTGGACCGCTCACTCGGCGACGAGCTCGCCGCGCTGACCGCCGCCAACGACGCACTGTCGGCGGGCCGGCCGCTGTATCGAACCGGCCTGTCGGCCGACCACCGGCGCATCCTCGCCCCGTACTTCCTCCTGACGAACCGGCGGGTGCTGGCCGTCGTCAACGTGGGCGAGGGCGACCTCGACGACATCCCGGCCGCCGAAGCCATGGTCGCGGCCGAGCTGAACGAGGCCGGCGAGGAGGTCGAGGTCATCGGCATGTGCGTGCAGCTGGAGGCGGAGGCGGCCACCATCGAGGACCCGGGCGAGCGGGCCGAGATGCTGGAGGGCTTCGGGCTCGGCGAGGGCGCGCTGTTCCGCATGGTGCAGCGGGCGTACCACCTGCTCGGCCTGCGCACGTTCCTGACGACCGGGGACAAGGAGAGCCGGGCGTGGACGTTCTACGAGGGCTCGACGGCGCCGCAGTGCGCCGGGCGCATCCACACCGACTTCCAGCGCGGGTTCATCCGCGTCGAGGTCATCCAGTGGGACGAGCTGCTCGGCATCGGCTCGTGGACCAAGGCCAAGGAGCTGGGCAAGATCCGCCTCGAGGGCAAGGACTACATCGCCGCCGACGGCGACGTCATGGAGTTCCGCTTCAACGTGTAGTCGGGCCGAGGGCTCCCGCGCAGCCGACAAGCTCCGGCACCACCCGGCCGCCGAGGCTGCGGCGCGTCGGGGCTCATCCTCACCAGCGCTGGTGCCTGGAGGGATCCGGGTACCACCGGGGCTGTGGCGGGGCCGCCATCGGCATCGAAGCCAAGGTGCTGGCCGCGGCGGACGCGTTTCAGGCGATGACCCAACGCCGCCCCCATTCACCGGCGCTCGATCCCGATCAGGCCCGGGCCGAACGCTGCTCGACGCGCGTCGTGGCCGCCTCGACTCCGACGCCGTCGAGGCCGTGCTCGCCGCCGCCGGGCAGCCACACCCGGCCGGCCGACGTGACCTGCGGCCCGCCGGGTTGAGTGACCGGGAGGTGGAGGTCCCGCGAATCGTGACCGAGGGCTACGAGAAGCCGACCGCATCGAAGCGATGAACGGCCCGTTCGGCGAGGCGATGCTCGACGCCGTGCGGCTGGAGCCCGGCGAACGGGTACTCGACGTGGGCTGCGGTAAGGCACCACGACCCTCACCGCGGCCCGCCGGGTATCTCCCGGGGGGAGTGATCAGCCGGTCGGGATCATGTTCTTCGAGGACCCCGATGCGGCACTCACCAACCTGAGCCGAGCCGTCCGCCGCGGCGGCCGGCTGGCCGTCGTGTGCCCGGGGGACATCCCCTCCAAAGCGAATGGGTCGCCGTCGCCTTCGCCGCCGCCCCTCACGTCGGGTACCGAATCTCGGTCCGCCCGGCACGCCCGGCCCATTCGCGTTCGCCGACGGGAACCGCCTCGAGCGGGCCATCCACGCCGGCGGCTTCCGTGACGTCACCATCGAGGCGATCATCCGGCCGATCCCCATCGGAAACGACGTCGACGATGTCACCGACTTCATCACGTCGCTCCCGGAGAGCCAGCGGCTGTTCGCAGGCAAACCCGAGGAGAACGTGGCCGCCGCGGTCGACGCCCTCAGGGAGGGCTTCGCGCCTTATGCGGGACCCGACGTCGTAGCGATCGACGAGTCGGCGTGGCTGGCGGCCGCCCGCCGCTGATCCCCTCTCCGCAGCGCGGCGCCGGCGGAACCCGACCAATCCGACTACTCCTGCAGTCCGTCCATCTCCATGTCGTCGTCCATGATCATGTCGGGATCGAGACCCGGCGCCAGGGACGGGCTGATGCCAACCATCGCGCCGTAGATCAGCGCGCTCACGCCGACGACTCGGGCGAACGCCTCGCCGAAGCGCCACACCTTCTCCACGGCGATGATGACCGCCACGGCGATCATGGCCGGCAGGTTCATCACGCCGAAGGCGAGAAGCACCAGCATCAACGCCCAGCAGCACCCGAGGCAGTACAGGCCGTGTTCGATCCCGGCTCGAAGGTCGCGGAGGGGTCCTTTGAACGACGCGTAGTGCAGGAGATGGGCGAGCGGCGAGCGGCAATGACTGAGGCAGCGGAACTTGAGCGGCGTCAGCTGGTAGATACCGAGGGCGGCAAAGGCGGCCACCGCGACCGCGCGGGCCAGCCCGGGACGATCGGCCGCCAACTCCCCGAACACCCACGCCACGCCAAAGGCGGCGACGCCCGCCACCGCCCACGCCATCAGATAGCCACCAGCAAGCGCGCCGAGGCGAGCGACACGGTGAACCCGGACGGTCCGCTCGTACACGGCCACGAAGGGCCAGACGGACGGCAACATCATCGCCGTCATCATCAGCGCCCACATGGCCACGAACTCGGCCAGCCCGAGGCCCATCGTGCCAGGCATCGTCGACATGTCTCGACGGGTCGCCCACGCGATCGTGGCCACCCACGCCAGGACCGCGAGCATGTTCAAGACGACGCCCGACGCGGGCAGCCGCGCCCGCCGCGGGAGCGGATGGGCCGCCCCCGCCACGTCGACCATCAGGCGGACCAGGCGAACCTGTTCGCGAACCCGCTGCGACCTTCGCCGCTCCAGTCGATGCCAAACGCATTGTTGTCGACGCGGTCCACCGGAGCGAGGCCGAGCGTCGGCCCGGCGGGGTGCACGACGATGTTCGTGAGCGACACCGCCTCGCCGTCCGGGGTGAGCATCCGCTCACCGCGGTAGTCGATGGCTTGGCCCGCTTGCACGTGGTGGCGGCGCCCGTCGTTGGTGATGGTGATCGGTAGCTGTTCGATGCCGAGGAACTCGCCCAGGAACGGGGCGACCGCCGCTGGCGGGCCACCGAGCTCGCCTCCCAGAACCCGCCCGAGTGCACCCACCTGCTCCTGGCTGGCACCGTCGTCGATGAGGACCCCGAGCTTCCAGTTTCCCTCTGGCATGAGGCGGGGAGTCTGGGCGACGAGCACAAAGGTCCGCCCGGACACGTCCGTGCCCTCGATCTCGCCCCGCTCCACCTGGAACGCGAGCGCGAACCGGCAATCGTCGTAGGTCGCGGGACGGGCCATGTTCGACCAGGTGCACGGACAGATCGCGTCGCACGAACAGTTCTCGAAGAACTCGCCTTCCATCGTCCAGCTCACCGAGGCTCCCTTCAACGTCGGCCGGGCTCCTCTCATAGCACACTTACCGGGTGCCGCACGCCGCCGCGCCTTCCCGCCGCTCGCCGGCGCTGGGGTTGGGCGGAGTATGTCGCGCTCGCGAGAGCGAGCAGGCAACGGCGGCGAGTCGAACGCTGACATGCCGTCCAGACGTCGCTGGCGGCATCGGTACTCGCGCCGGCGTGAGCGACGTGCGCGCCCACTGGTCGCGGTGATGGTGCGGGCTGTGGCACCGAGCAGCGGAGCCTGCGAAGAGGCTGGCCGACGGCAGGGAACAACGAACGTGCAGATCAGCTCTGAGCGGACACGAGCCAGGCGCCGCCATTGAGCACGACGCCGTTGGACCCACCGTACGGCACGAGATCGGCGAAGCCCGCTGCACATGGCGGGGAGACGTCTGCTGCACGCCGAGCACGACCACCCCGCCGCCTCATCGGTAGGCGAGCACGCGCACCGGCGACGCGAACGCATCACGAAGCGCCGTCAGTCGTTCGGGCAGACCGCGACGAGCAGCGACCTGCGAAGCAGGCCGTCGTCGATGGCGCGCAGTTGCACGCGTGCTTCGCGCTGGCGCTGTTCGAACTCGGCTTCACCAAGGGCCTCGACGAGCTGGTCCTGGTGTCGGTCCCGTTGCTCGATCCAAGCTCGCGCCACCGTCGCGAACTCGACGGTGCGATCGGTCTCCGCGATGTCGACGAAACCGCCCCGCTCGAGGAGGTCACGTTGGGAGAGGTGAGAAGCAACCGCGACGGGACCGTCGCGATGGGCGCGGCGGCGCCGCCGGGAGCTGAGCCCGGGCGCGGGATGGATGGTGAAGAACGCGGTGCGCCCACCGGGACGGAGGAGGCGTCGGGATGCTCTCAACACGGAGAGCTTGGCCCGCAGTCAACACAGCACGTCGGCGTGGACGACGGCGTCGAACGTGCCCGCCCGGTACGGCAGGGCGCGAGCGCTCGCCGCGACCGCCGCCACCGCGCCGCCGGCGAAGCGATCGGTCGCTGCTCGGGCCACAGCCGCGCGAAGACCTTCGAGCGGCACGTCGCTGAGCACCACCCGGCATCCCGTGCTAGCAGCCAGGTACAAGCCGGGCCAACCGCGCCCGGAGCCGATGTCGAGGAGCCAGACGGACGGTGCGAGGCGGAGCGCGTCGGCGAGCTGGTCGGCCTGCCGCCGCGTCGTGTAGCCGTCGGCTCCCCAGTCGGCGCCGATGACGGCACGTTCGATCTGCACCAGCGCATCCGGGCGATCCTCGCCGTAACGGTCCCGGAAACGCTGCCGGGTCTCGTGTTCCTCACGGGTGACCATGCCGGCCCCGATCGACTGGTGACGCGCGTCCGGCCTTGAACGCGTATCCGTACACGTCGTAGGCGCGGGCGTTGGGTTCGCCGCCGGCACGGGCGAACGTGTCGACCGGATCACCGATCACGACGTCGCCGAACCCGGCCTCGTGGAGCATCGTCTGCCAGCCCGCACGGGGCAGCCCGCCGGCAATTCAACCGGTCCACAGATCGATGTCTCGCAGCGCCTCCGGCGGGACGGGGCGACCGTTGGCGATGTCGGCGAACTGCAGCCAACCGCCGGGTCGCAGCGCACGGCGGATCTCGGCGAAGACCGCCCGCTTGTCGGCGCACAGGTTGATCACCCCGTTGGAGATCACCACATCCGCCCATCCATCGTCGATCGGGAGGGCTTCGGCGAGGCCGTCGCGGAACTCGACGTGGTCGTACCCGAGCGCCGTCGCGGTCTGGCGCGACTTGTCGAGCATCTCGGCGGTCATGTCGACGCCGACGACGTGGCCGGTCGGCCCGACCTGAAGGCCGGCGACGAACGAGTCGAACCCGGCGCCGGAGCCGACGTCGACGACATGCTCGCCCGGTTCGAGGCGGCGGAGCGAGAACGGGTTGCCGACCCCGGCGAACGACTCCACGGCCCGTTCCGGCAGCCCGTCGAGGACCGCCGAGTCGTAGCCCAGCCGGGCGGCCAGGGCCCGTCCGGTGTGGAAGTGGTAGCTACCTGCAGGGTCGGTGGCGACCTGGCGATACTTCTCCCGCACCTCGGCGCGCAGCGCGGCCGCGTCGACGGGTGATTCGGTCGGCACGGTGGCTGCGGTGTCAGCCGAGACCGGCGGCGGTCGCCACGGGCAGTCCGGCGCGGTGCCATTCGGGATAGCCGTCCTCGAGGCGGCGAACCCGCCGACCGCGGCGGCGCAGTAGGCGCACGGCGTCGTCGGCGAACACGCAGTACGGGCCGCGGCAGTAGGCGACGACGTCGACGTCGGGGGGCAGGGTGCGCAGCTGGCGGGCGAGCCGGTCGATCGGGATCGACACCGCGCCGGCGATGTGACCGGCGGCGTACTCGGCGGGCGGCCGGACGTCGACGACGATGAGGTCGCCGTCGTCGAGGCGGCGGGCCAGCTCGTCACGGTGGATCTGCTCCAGCCCGTCCCGGTTGCCGAGGTATGCCTCCGCCAGGGCGTCGAGCGTGGCGTGGTGGGCGACCGCGACCTCGCGGAGCGCAGCCCAGAGCTCGGCGACCTTGTCGGAAGCGACGCGGTAGTAGATGCGGGTTCCGTCGCGGCGGGTGGCGACCAGGCCGACGGCAGCGAGCGCACGGAGGTGGAACGAGGCGTTGGCGACGGGTTGGTCGATCTCGCCGGCGATCTCCTCGACGTGCCGCTCCCCTTGGGCGAGCACGTCGATGATCTCGGCCCGCCGTCCGTTGCCGAGCGCCTTGGCGACCTCGGCGAACCCGTCGAACAGCGCCTCCTTGGCGACTCGGTCGGCCATGACGACTCCTTGTTCAAAGAACCGCTTGACAAGGTACTCGGCCGGCGCCGATCATTCAAGTCAAACTTTGAGGAGTAAGGATGCGCGTCCACGAGTTCGTCGACGAAGGGCTCGGCCACTCGTCGTACCTGGTCGATCTCGGCGACGGGCTCGCCGCCGTGGTCGACGCACCGCGCTTCCCGAACGCCCACGAGCAGCTGACCGGGCGGCTGGAGCTGCGGATGGCGTGGACGCTCGACACGCATTCACATGCCGACTACGTGACGGGCAGCCCGGCCCTGGCGGCCCGCACGGACGCGGTGTTCGTGGCGCCGGCGGCATCCAGGCTGACCACGCCTCACCGCCCGGTCGGCGAAGGAGACGAGCTCTCGTTGGGTGACACGGTCACGCTGGTGGCGGTGGCGACACCCGGCCACACCCCGGACCACCACGCCTACCTCCTCCAAGACGGAGGTCAGCCGGCGGCGTTGTTCTCCGGGGGGTCGCTGATGGTGGGCACGGTCGGGCGAACCGACCTGTGCGGGCCGGAGCGGACCGAACCGCTGGCCCACGAGATGTTCCGGTCATTGCGCCGCTTCGATGACCTCCCCGACGACCTTCCCGTCTACCCGACCCACGGGGCCGGGTCGTTCTGCTCGGCACCCGGGGCCTCGCCGCGGACCACCACGCTCGGGCGGGAGCGGGTCACCAACCCGCTGTTCACGATCACCGATGAAGGCGAGTTCGTCGAGCGGCTGATCGGCGGGTTCGGCACCTTCCCGACCTACTTCACCCACCTTCCCGAGCTGAACCGCCTTGGCCCCCGCCGCTACGACGCCCTGCCCCGCCTCGAACGCCTCAGCGTCGACGACGTCGATCATCACCTCGCCGCCGGCGGTGTCGTCGTCGACGCCAGGCCGGTCGCGGCGTTCGGCGACGGTCACATCCCCGGCGCGATCGCCAACACGCTGCGCCCCCCGTTCGCCAGCTGGCTCGGCTGGCTCGTCCCGCCAGAGGCGCCCATCGTGTTCGTCCTCGACGACGGCCAGGACCGCAACGAGCTCGTCCGCCAATGCCTCGACATCGGCCACGAGAACCTCGTCGGCGAGCTGGCCGGCGGCATCGACGCCTGGCAGACCGCAGGGCGACCGGTCGAGACGATCGACCTCATCGACCCGTCCAGGCTGGCGGGGCCGATTCTCGACGTTCGCCAGGCCAACGAGTACACCACCGGGCACGTGCCGGGGGCCTGCAACGTCGAGCTCGGCACCATCCCCACCATCCACCTCCCCGACGAGCCCCTGACGGTCATGTGTGGCCACGGTGAGCGGGCCATGACGGCCGCCAGCATCCTCACCGCCAGCGGCCACACCGCGGTGACCGTCCTGGTCGGCGGGCCGGACACGTGGGCGACCGACACCGGCCGCATCCTCGCCGTCGGGCGGTGAACGTCACCACCAAGACCAACGGCGGAGTGCGTCCCGGCCTGCGAGAGAACCTGGCCCAGTTCTCGCTCCTCGTCGCCGTCAACGCGCTCGTCGGCGGCATGATCGGCCAGGAACGCACCGTCCTCCCCCTCCTGGCCGAGGAGGAGTTCGGGCTCACCGCGTTCACCGCCACGTTCACGTTCATCATCGCGTTCGGCACGGTGAAGGCAGCCACCAACTTCTTTGCCGGCACCCTGTCGGATCGCTACGGCCGCCGACCGGTGCTCGTCGCCGGCTGGTTGATCGGCCTGCCCGTCCCGCTGTTGCTGATCTGGGCGCCGACATGGGAGTGGGTGGTGTTCGCCAACGTGCTGCTTGGCGTCAACCAAGGACTCACGTGGTCCACGACCGTGATCATGAAGATCGATCTCGTCGGCCCGGCTCGCCGTGGCTTCGCGATGGGCCTCAACGAGGCTGCCGGCTACGGCGCCGTCGCCCTCACCGCGCTCGTCACCGGGTACATCGCCCAACACGCCGGCCTGCGCCCCGAACCGTTCCTCCTCGGCATCGCGTACGCCGCCCTCGGCCTCGGCATCTCGACGATCTTCGTGCGCGAGACCCGTGACCATGCCCGCTACGAAGCCGCCAACCACCCCACCGAACGCTCCGAGCGAGATGGCCTCTCCACCCGGCAGGTGTTCATCTTCACCTCCTTTGGCGACCGGGCGTTGTCCTCGTGCTCGCAGGCCGGGTTGGTCAACAACCTCAACGACGGACTTGCGTGGGGGTTGTTCCCGATCTTCTTCGTCGACGCCGGCCTGTCTGTCGGGCGCATCGGTGTGCTCGCCGCGCTCTACCCGGCGGTGTGGGGGCTCGGTCAGCTCTACACCGGCGGGCTGTCGGACCGCATCGGTCGCAAGCCGCTCATCGTCGCCGGGATGCTGACCCAGGCCGGCGCCATCGGCTGGATCGCAGCCACGAGCGGCTTCGCCACCTGGGCGCTCGGCGCGATCGCGCTCGGCGCGGGCACCGCCATGGTCTACCCCACGCTCCTGGCAGCCATCGGCGACGTCGCCCACCCCACATGGCGAGCCCGTTCCGTCGGGGTCTACCGGCTGTGGCGCGATGCCGGATTCGCCGTCGGCGCCCTCCTCGCCGGCATCCTCGCCGACCTCCTCTCCATCACTGCCGCCATCTGGGCCGTCGCCGCCCTCACCGCCGTCTCCGGGTTCGTCGTCGCGGCGCGGATGTACGAAACCCATCCGCGATGAACGACCCCGGCGGCGTGCCGCGCTCGATCGACGAGATCCTCGCTGTCGCACGCGCCCGACTCGACCGGATTGCACCCGAGGACCTGGAACGCGAGCAGATCGACGGCGCGGTGATTGTCGACATTCGCCCGGTCGAAGAGCGCACGCGCGACGGACCGCTGCCCGGAGCCGTTGTCATCGACCGCAACGTTCTGGAATGGCGCCTCGACCCCGCCTGCGAACACCACATCGACCCCGCGATCACCTACGACACGCGTGTCGTGGATCGTGTGCAACGAGGGCTACAGCTCCAGCCTCGCCGCCGGCAAACTCCAGGACCTCGGTCTTCATCGCGCCACCGACCTCAGCGGCGGCTTCCAAGGGTGGCTCGCCATGCACAACCAGTCTCCCAATGTCACGTCCCGACCCGGCTCGTAGAACTCTGCCGGGGAACGTGTCGACCGGCGCCGCCGGTCCGGCAGCCCGTCGAGGGCGATCCCGACGCCGCAGAGCGGGCGATGCACGCCCATCTCGAATCCGTGCGCACCGTCTTGAGAAGGTGGTTCCATGCGTAGCGCTCGGTGGCACGAATCGACGTGGGCGCGTCGCGATCTTCACGACAGGTGGCTTCTTGGACACGGCGATCCCTCGACCTCGCCTTCCTTGACGAGACCACCGTCCGACAATGCGGAACCCCGAGATCGGACCGCTCTCGCCGGCCGTCCGGCGTTTCGAGCTATGTGACGATGAGCCGCTCGGTTGGTTGGCCGGTCAGCTCTGCGATGAGTTCGTAGTCCTTGTCGATGTGAAGGACGGTGAGCTGGCTGATCTCGGCAGTGGCAGCGATGAGGAGGTCCGGGATCGAGGGTGCCTGGTGCTGACCCCGATCGGCGAGCAGTGTCTGCACCTCGACGGCACGGTCCTCGATCAGTGGTGTGAGGTACTCGAGCGGCATCGAGGCGATCGGTGGGCGCCCGACGCTCGAACGCAGCTCATCGCCTGACCGGGCCGAGTAGCCCACCTCGAGGCGGGTCACCGTGCTGATTCGGACAAGGCCGCGTTGGAG
>JACCUL010000191.1 GCA_013811855.1 Acidimicrobiia bacterium | reverse complement strand
GGCCCGCACCGAGCTCGGCGCCGCCGGCGCGCCGGCCCTCGCCGCCAAGACGGAGCAGCGGCGCGAGCGATGGGTTGGCGACCAGCTCATCGAGGCCGGGCGGGCCCGGGCGGCCAGCGTCGGCTGGCCAGACGCCTACGCGTTCACGAAGGCGCTCGGCGAGCAGGCGGTCACCGACTCCAAAGGTGACGTGCCGGTCAGCATCGTGCGGCCGTCGATCATCGAGTCGGCGTGGGCCGAGCCGCGGCCGGGCTGGATCCGCGGCTTCCGCATGGCCGAGCCGGTGCTCATCTCGTACGCCCGCGGCCTGCTCAGCGAGTTCCCCGGCGTGCCGGAGGGCATCGTCGACGTCATCCCCGTCGACATCGTCGTGGCGTCGATCATCACCGTCGCCGCGCTCGGTCCCGACGGCGCGCCGGCCATCACCCAGGTCGCCTCCGGGGGAATCAACCCGCTGCGCTACCGCACGCTCGTCGACAACGTGGCCGGGTGGTTCACCGCCCACCCGCTCTACGACCCGGATGGCCAGCCGATCCTCGTGCCCGAGTTCCGCTTCCCCGGCCGCGGGCGCGTGCAGGGCCAGTTGGAGCGGGCCAAGTCGGCGATCAGCAAGGGTGAGAAGGTGCTCCAAGCGCTGCCCCTCCGTGGCCGCCAGGCCGACCTGTCCGCCAAGTTGGAGTCCAAGCGGATGGAGGTCGAGCGGGCCCTCGAGTACGTCGAGCTGTACGGCCTGTACACCGAGTGCGAGGCCATCTACCAGGTCGACCGGCTGATGGCCATGTGGGACGGGCTCGATGCCGCCGACCGGGCCGCCTTCAACTTCGATCCCCGCTCAGTCGACTGGGTCACGTACATCAACGAGATCCATCTGCCGTCGATCGTCAAGCACGCGCGAGTCAAGACGGTGCCGGGGAGGACGACGACCGACCGCATGGGCCGGCTGCGTCGCCAGGTGCTGGCCCCGGAACGGCACCTCGCCGCGTTCGACCTCGAGAACACGCTGATCGCCAGCAACGTCGTCGAGAGCTACTCGTGGTTGGCCACCCGGCGCCTGGACCGCAACGAGCGCCTGCGCTACGTGGCTCGCACGATCGCCCAGGCACCCGGCCTGCTGAAGCTCGACCGCATCGACCGCGGCGACTTCCTGCGCCACTTCTACCGGCGCTACGAGGGCGCCCCGGCCGAGCAGATCGACACCGACGCCCGCGAGCTGCTGACCCAGGTCATCCTGACGAAGTCGTTCCCGGCCGGCATGCGGCGCGTGCGCGAGCACCGCCGCCTGGGTCACCGCACGATCCTCATCACCGGCGCGCTGGACTTCGCCGTTGACGGACTGCGGCCGTTGTTCGACGAGATCATCGCCGCCGAGATGAGCCTGCGCGCCGACGGCACGTTGTCGGGCGAGATGGTGCGGGTGCCGCCGACCGGCGAGACGCGGGCCCAGATCCTGCGCGACTACTGCGCCGCCGAGGGGTTGCGCATCGAGCAGGCCGTCGCCTACGCCGACTCGACGAGCGACCTGCCGTTGCTCGAGTCCGTCGGCTTCCCCGTCGCCGTCAACCCCGAGACCCGGCTGGCGGCCATCGCCCGCAAGCGGGGCTGGCTCGTCGAGCACTGGGACAAGGCCACCGGCGGCCCACGACCGGCGCTGCCCATCGGCCCCCTGCTCGTCGAACGCGAACGCCGGCGGGTCTTCCGGTGAGCGCGACACGGGTGCGATGCCCGACGGGGCGGGCGGCGCGGTCCGGTGCGTGGCCCTTGAACTGTGAGCTGTCGATACCGAATTCCGCGGCGTGGACTCACACTTCGTCCGGCCGGGCGACATGAGAGCGCTGGAGGTCCGACGTTCGGTCGGGCGCATCGGGCTGGCGCGCGTCGCATCGGCGCTGGCGCCGGCCGTCGCGGTACGGGTCGGGCCGTTGGCGTACGTGTCGATCGACCCGCCGGAGCTGCCGGGACCGAAGTGGCACCACGTCACGACGCGCCTGGCCGGCATCTGCGGCTCGGACCTGTCGATGATCGAGGGCCATGCGTCGACGTACTTCGACGACTGGGTCAGCTTCCCGTTCGTGCCCGGCCACGAGGTCGTCGGTCAGCTCGACGACGGGACCCGCGTCGTGCTCGAGCCCGTGCTCGGCCACGAGGCTCGCGACGCCGCCCCGCCGTTCGCCGGCGCCGCGCCGGGCGACGGCGACGACTACGGCCACCTGGTGACCGGGCCGATCGAGGCCGGCATCCAGACCGGCTTCTGCCGCTCCACCGGAGGCGGCTGGTCGAGCCGCTTCGTGGCCCACGAATCGCAACTGCATCCCATCGACGACGACCTGCCCGACGAGCGGGCCGTCCTCATCGAGCCACTCGCCGGCGGGATCCACGCCGCCCTGCAGGCGGCGCGCGCCCCGTCGGTCATCGCGTCCCGGCGACCGGTGATCGCCGTGCTCGGCGCCGGGACGATGGGCCTGGCCGCGGTCGCCGGGCTCGTGCGGTACGTCCCGGACGCACACGTCGTCGTCGGCGCCCGCTACCCGCACCAGCAG
>JACCUL010000157.1 GCA_013811855.1 Acidimicrobiia bacterium | reverse complement strand
CGACGTTGCCGGCATTGGGTCCAGCAGCGGTTTGCAGGTACGTCAACCCTCGCAGTAGTTGATAGGCCGTGTGCCGGCTGGAGTCCGCCCCGGTTGCCTGCCAGTGGCGCAGGTAGACGACCGCGGCTCGGGAGATGTCGTCGGCGTTGAAGGCACCCTGGCCCCAGGTGTTGGTCAACGGGTTGTAACGACCTCCGCCGATCCGCAGATAGCTGCCGTCGGCCTGACGGTCGGCGTAGGTCCACAGCACACCGAGGTCCGGCTCCTCGGCCAGTCGGTACGTGGTGTGACCCGGCTGCACCGGAGGAGACACCTCGTCGCCCAGCCAGTCGATGTGGTCGAGGTTGGTCAGCCGGTGCGAGGCCATCACCGCGCCGTTCGCCGGAGGACCCGTCACTGGTGCGACGAGTCCCACCCAACCCGTCAGTGCGGCGACGGCACCGACCGCCAGTCTCCCAGGGCGACGAGATGCGGACTTGCCGGCCATTGGAACCCCCTTGGCTTGGATCAACCCCCGACACGGCCGGTTTTCTAAACCGGTTCAAAGGACGGTAACACGAAGCGCGACGGAAGTGAAGAGCGAACGTTCCCGCCGGAGCTCGGTGCGTGCGAGCGGTGCGCGCCGCGGGGGCACCGCAAGACATCAAGCAGGCCGCAACCGTGCGACGTGGAGGACCGCGCCCCAGTGCCGGCGCAAAAGACCGTCAGCCCGCAACGAGAGCCGCCGACGGATCTCGCCGAAGAGCCGTTGTTGTTGCCACTGCTCCATCGCGATGTGGCCCGAGAAGGTGTTCAGCAGGTCGATGTAACCCTCGGCGTCGTACACCGTCTGCCAGTCGTACTGACGAACCTCGAGAACGTCGAAGAGGCCGCTGGCCTCAATGCTTGCTCGGTCGTCGTCGAGCTCCTGTGGACGCGGTAACGCGGCGTCCGGCGGGAGCCCTTCGTCAATCTCGTCGTAGACCTCCTGGATCTCTTCGAAGAAGGGATCACCGTCATAGGGGATGACGTGGCCCGCACCCCAGAAAGACAAGTATCCACAAGGCTCCAGCGCAGCGGCTGCACTTTGGTAGCGGACACGTGGATCGACCCAGTGCCACGCCGTTGCCGCGTACACCATCACAAACCGCGGCCCCGATGCGTCCCAGTCCTCGAGACGCGCCTCGACGACTTCGACATCGAAGGCGGCCAAGTTCCGCCGCGCTTCTGCCGCCAGCGCGTGTCCTGGCTCGAGGCACGTGATGTGGAAGCCTCGTCGCGCCAGCGGAAGGGTCGCCTTCCCGGTGGCGCACCCCACCTCGAGCAAGCGGCAGGGTGGGGCGAGTCCGGTGATCTCGAGCAGCCGGTCGTACAGCTCGATCGGATAGTCCGGGCGAGCGCGCTGATACAGCCGGGCTGCTCGATCGAAGGTCGCCGCGCGACGCTCGCGCTCGGGGTCGTCATCCACACCACCATCTTGTCCCCGACCGCCGGGAACGCCGGCGCCCGGCGTCAGGCGTCGACGACGACGAACAGCAGGTCGCAACTGCACGCGACCGCGCCGGCCAGCAGGGCCCGTCCGGACCCCTTGCCTGCCCGGGCGGACATGCGGCCGAGCTCGACCTCCAGGCGCAGCTGGTCACCGGGGACGACCTGACGGCGGAAGCGAGCGCGGTCGAGCCCGCCGAACAGCGGCAGCTTGCCGGCGAACCGTTCGTCGGTCAGCACGGCGATGGCGCCGATCTGGGCGATGGCCTCGCACATCAGCACGCCGGGCAAGGTCGGCCGATCGGGGAAGTGGCCGCCGAAGAACCACTCCTCGCCCGTCAAGCGCCACATGCCGGCGGCGGAGACCCCGGGTTCGAGCGCCACCACCTCGTCGACGAACAGGAACGGCGGCCGGTGCGCGATGACATCGGTCGGGTGCGGCAACCCCATGACCGTCAGCCCGCGAGCGCGGCGAGCAGGTTCTTCGACGTGTCGGCGGGGCTGATCTTGTACCAGGCCTCGGCGATCGTGCCGTCGGCGTCGACGAGGAAGGCCGCCCGCTCGATGCCCATGTACGTACGGCCGTACATCGACTTCTCCTTCCACACATCGAACGCCTCCGCCGTCGTGTGATCGGGGTCGGACAGGAGTTGGAAACCGAGGCCGTACTTCTCGGCGAACTTGCCCTGCTTCTTCGGGGTGTCGGGGCTGACGCCGAGCACGACGGCGTCACCGATGGCGCCGAGCACCTCGTTCAGCCCGCAGGCCTGTTTCGTGCAGCCCGGCGTGTCGGCCTTCGGGTAGAAGTAGATCAAGTGCCATGCCTTCCGCTGCTGCAGTGACTCGGACAGCGTGAAGGGCTCACCGTTCTGATCGAGCAGGGTGAAGTCGGGAGCTTTATCACCTGGCTTGAGCATCACGCGCACGATAACTGGGCCTCACTCAGGTGGCGCTGGCGAAGCCCTCTTCTGGCAAGCGCCCGTGCTGCATCGCGAAGAGCCCAGCCGCGGCCCGGTTCGAGGCACCGATCTTCGTGCAGATGTGCTCGATGTGCCCATGGCGTGGGACCGCCTCGGACCTCCGGACGCGAGGTTCGCCGCACCTCACTCTGGTAGGAGTACGACTGGTATGATTCCGATTATGCGGGTGACGGAAAAGGGCCAGGTCACCATTCCCAAGGAGATTCGGGACGCGCTCGGCATCGGCGCGGGGACCGAGGTCGAGTTCGAGCAACGCAAGGACGCGGTCGTCGTCCGCAAGTCGAAGGCCAGGAGGAGTCGTGGAACACGGCTCGCCGAGCGGTTGCGAGGGCGCGGCGATGTCGAGATGACGACCGACGAGATCATGGCGCTGACCCGAGCCGACTGATCAATGGCAGCCGGCACCCTCGTCGACTCGAACGTGCTGCTGGACATCTTCACCGAGGATGCGACCTGGCTCGAGTGGTCTACCGACATGCTCGCCGCCGCCGCCGAGGCCGGGCCGCTCTACATCAACCCGATCATCTACGCCGAGGTGTCGGTCAGGTTCTCACGCATCGAGGACTTCGAGGACGCGCTGCCGCCGGCGGAGTTCCGCCGTGCGGCGCTGCCGTGGGCCGCAGCATTCCTCGCCGGGAAGGCGTTCATGTCCTACCGGCGCAACCGAGGCGCGGCGTCCGCAACCCTGCCCGACTTCTTCATCGGTGCGCACGCGGCAATCGACGACCTGGCCCTGCTCACACGCGACCCCCGTCGGTACCGCCCGTACTTCCCCACGGTCCAGCTGCTCGCGCCCGAGCGCTGACGCGACGTCCACCCTCAACGGGGCGCGAAGAAGCCACCCTGCGGGCGGGCGTGGGCGTGGTAGTGGTGCGGGATCGAGCGCATGTCGTCGTCGACCCAGTGCTGCCACGTGACGTGCGCGGCGACGACCTCGGCCAGCCGATCGAGCAGGTACGCCCGCACGTCGGCGGGCGGCGACGGGTCGTGCTGGCGCCACACGACCATCGGCACGCCGCACAGCTCGCACTCGGCGATCCAGCACACGTCGTCGTCGTAGAACCACGGCGTCAGCCGGGCCGCCGCGCACAGCTCGCAATCCGGGGTCATCGTCCGTCGATGGCGGCGCGCACCTCGGCCACGTACTCGCCGACGGCGTCCGGTCCGCCGGTCATCAAGCGGCGCACGACGGACGCCCCCTGCACGACGCCGTCGGCGACGCGGCACGCCTGGCGCGCCTGCTCGGCATCGGACACGCCGACGCCGACGAGCACGGGCAGCTCGGTGATCGCCTTCAACCGCCCGGCCAGCTCGGTGGCGGTCGCCGCCAACGACGTCCGCTCCCCCGTCACCCCGAGCAGTCCGACCGCGTACACGAAGCCGCGGCACCGCTCGACGACCCTCGGCAGCCGCTCGTCGGGTGCGGTCGGCGCGGCGAGCATGATCGTCTCGACGCCTTCGTGGTCGGCCGACTCGCACCACGGACCGGACTCCTCGAGCGGAAGATCGGGAAGGATGCAGCCGGCGATCCCCGCCCGTACCAATCGCCCGGCGAAGCGGCGGTGGCCGTCGTGGTGGACGAGGTTGTAGTACGTCATCACGGCGAGCGGGATGCCGACCTCCAAGTCGGCGGCGGCGTCGAGGATCGCTGGTGGCGTGGCGCCGGCGTCCAGGGCGGCCTGCGACGCTTGTTGGATCACCGGCCCGTCCATCACCGGGTCGGAGAACGGGATACCGATCTCGATCCCGTCGGCGCCCGCCGCGGCCGCGGCGCGGACAGCCTCCTGCCAGCCCGGGTACCCGCCCGTCACGTACGGCACGAGCAGCTTGCGCCCACCATCCCGGGCGGCGCGGAAGTGCGCCTCCAGCGGCCCCATCTCAGGCGTCGGGGCCGAGGATGTCGCGACCACCCTCGGGGCCGATCAAGTCCATTGCTTGGGCCACGTCCTTGTCGCCGCGCCCGGACAGGCACAGCAGCACGGTCTGGCCACGGAGGTTCGGCGCTTCACGTACGACCCACGCCAGGCCGTGGGCCGGCTCGAAGGCGCACAGGATCCCCTCGGTGCGGGCGAGCAGCTGGAAGGCGTCGAGCACCTCGGCGTCGGCGACCGGCGGGTACTCGGCCCGCCCGATGGACGCGAGGTAGGCGTGCTCGGGGCCGACCCCCGGGTAGTCGAGGCCGGCGGAGACGGAGTGGGCCTCCTCGACCTGGCCGTGCTCGTCCTGCATCAGGTAGCTGCGCATGCCGTGGACCACGCCGGGCACGCCCCGTCCGACCGCCGCGCCCCCGGACGGTTCGGCGCCGACGAGCCGGGCCGGCCCGTCGACGAAGCCCGAGAAGATGCCCATGGCGTTCGACCCGCCGCCGACGCACGCCACGACCACGTCGGGCGGACCGCCCGTCAGCGCCTCGACCTGCCCCCGCGCCTCGGTGCCGACGACGAGGTGGAACTGGCGAACCATCCACGGGTACGGGTGCGGTCCCATCACCGACCCGAGGCAGTAGTGGGTGTCGGCCACGGTCGCCACCCAGTCGCGCATCGCCTCGTTGACGGCGTCCTTCAACGTGCGGCTGCCACTCTCGACCTGCTCGACGGTGGCGCCGAGCAGGCGCATGCGGAACACGTTGAGGGCCTGGCGCTCGACGTCGACGGCGCCCATGTAGACCCGGCACTCCATGCCCATCAACGCCGCCGCCGTGGCCGCCGCCACGCCGTGCTGGCCGGCGCCGGTCTCGGCGACGAGACGGGTCTTGCCCATCCGCTTGGCCAGCAGCGCCTGGCCGAGCACGTTGTTGATCTTGTGCGAACCGGTGTGGTTGAGATCCTCCCGCTTGAGCAGGAGCCGCAGCCCGAGCTCGGCGCCGAGGTTGTGGCACTCGGTGAGTATCGACGGACGACCGGCGTAGTCGCGCAGGACGGCGTCGAGCTCGCCACGGAACACAGGATCGGCCCAAGCGGCGCGGAAGGCCGCCTCCAGCTCCTGGCACGCCGGGACGAGCGTCTCGGGCACGAACCGCCCGCCGAACTCACCGAACCGCCCGGTGCTCGACGGTTCGGCGAGCAGGGATCGGTCCCGCACCCCCCTCATCGGTGCCCCATCGAGTCACGCGACAGCTGCGGTCCAGCCGAGATCACCGGGCACCGATTCGCGTGTCGCCGCCAAGCCGGCGACGAAGAAGCACCGTCATGCCTGAGCTCGCTCCGCTCGCTCACTCATCGCTCCAGTCGTAGGGCAGCTCGTCGTCGCCGAGGTACGGGTCGGGCGCGGCAGCGCGGGCTCGCTCGATGAAGCGCTTGACCTTCATGGCGTCCTTGCGTCCCGGCGACCGTTCGACGCCGGTGGCCACGTCGACGCCCCACGGCTCGACGGTGCGCACGGCATCGGCCACGTTGTCGGGGTCGAGGCCGCCGGCGAGGATCAGGCGCATCCCCTCGGGCACCTCGCCGACGAGGCTCCAGTCGAAGAGGTGCCCCGAGCCGGGGGCCTCGGCGTCGAGGAGGATCAGGTCGGTGGCCAGCGAGCCGGCCTCGGCCACCTTGGGCGAGCCGGCGGGGTACGCCTTGATGACCCACTTGATCGACGTCGCCACCTCGGCCACGACCTCGTGCGTCTCGTTGCCGTGGAGCTGCACGGCCTTGACGCCGGCGCGGTGGGCCAGCTCGACGACGCGGCGCGGGTGCTCGTCACGGAACACGCCGACGGTGAGGATCTCCGGCGGGAGCCGGCGGGTGATGTCGTACACCGGTTGCGGGGCGACCTGCCGCGGCGACGGGGCGAAGATGAACCCCACTGCGTCGGCACCCATCGCCACGGCCAGCAGCGCGTCGTCCTCGTTGGTGACCCCGCAGATCTTGACGAACATGGCGGGCGCAAATGTACCGGTCCGCCCCTCGCCGACTCAGGACGTTTGCATCCAGGGGTGCTCGCGCGCAGGAACGTCGCCAGGATGTCGCGACGCGACACCGGCCCGAGCGGGCGGTTGGCCGTGTCGGCTCGGAGGCCGGCGGATTCGGCCGGCGCGCACGGCGCCGCGGCCCGCGTGATACCGAACAGCTCGACGGTGTTGGCCCCGAGGATCCGCCGCTTGACCTCGGCCATCAGCGCCGGATAGCCGAACTGCTCCTGGAAGGCGGCGCTGATCTCGAAGGCGCGGAAGGCGGCGATCTGGTCCTGCGGCGACCCGTACCAGATCGAGTCGGTGCCCCACAGGATGCGCTCCGGCCCGAACGCCACGAGCAGCTTGCCGAGCACGTGGGCGGCCTCGTCGGGACTGCCCATGACCGTTCTCCACGTCGAGCCGAGCTCGGCGTACACGTTGCCGCCGGGGCCGATCCCGGCCTCGGTCGCGCTGCGCACCAGACGGTCGACGCCCTGCCCGTCCGGCGAGTACGGCCCCTCGGTCCGGCCGGTCTCGTAGCCGGAGTGGTACACGAGGAACGTCAGGTCGGAGTGGGCGGCGGCGGCCGGGCCGATGTCGACCGGCGAGGCGTACGGGTTGCCACCGGAGAGGCCCTTGTGCACCGCCACGACCCTCACCTCGGTGTCGCGG
>JACCUL010000150.1 GCA_013811855.1 Acidimicrobiia bacterium | reverse complement strand
GCTTCGGCGGTGGCATGAAGGCCAAGGCCTGGCTGCTCGGCCACGAGCAGCAGGTCGCCGGCGCCGCGCTCGCCCTGACGCCGACGAGTTGATCCGCCGCATCATGAACGTCAGGCGCGGTGGCGCGCCCGTGCTGACTGCTCGCGGCGCTGGCGGGCGTCCTCCTGCCTGCGTCGGCGCTGTTCGAGTCGCCGGGTCTTCAGCGCCTCGCGCTCCGGGTCGGGCTCGCCCGGTGTCGTGGCCCGGGCCGGCACCGCCGCCGCAGGTTCGGCCGGCGGGAGCTTGACGAGCTCGTCGTGCTTCAACAGGTCCCGGATCACGGCGCTGGCGGCACCCTCGCCGGCGACCGTCGAGGCCAGCATGATGCGCGTCGCACCGACGCCGTGACGCTCGACGATCCCCGGCAGCACGTTCGTCAGCTGCTCCGTCGTCGGTGAGTCGGAGTGGTCACCGAGCTGCTCGATGCAGTCGGCCAGTGACGCATCCGTCAGCACCACGGCCAGGCTCTCCATCCCGCCGTCCAGGCGACCCTTCGTGGCGGCCGCCCGGATCGCCTCCGGAGTGGGCTCGGCGCCGGTGAGGCGCTCGACGGCCTCCCGATGATCGTCCTTCAACCCGTCGACGATCGTCGCGAGCTCGTCGTCCGTCGTGGCACGGATCGCCCTGTGGAGCAGCCCGAGCGACTGCAGACGGGTCTTCATCTGGTTCACGCGCACGGACGTTACCGGGGGCCGTCGGCGGAGGTCTTGTGGACGCGGCCGGGTCAGGTAGCGTGACCGCCGTCATCAACCGTCCCCCGGGGAGGAACTACATGGCAACCGTCGTGCTGGACCGCATCAACAAGGTCTACGAGAACGGCTTCCACGCGATCCACGATCTCAACTTGGAGGTCGCCGACGAGGAGTTCCTCGTGCTCGTCGGCCCGTCGGGGTGCGGCAAGTCGACCGCGCTGCGCATGGTCGCCGGGCTCGAGACGATCAGCACGGGCACGATGAAGATCGGTGACCGCGTCGTCAACGATGTCGAGCCGAAGGACCGTGACATCGCCATGGTCTTCCAGAACTACGCGCTGTACCCGCACATGACGGTGTACGACAACATCGGGTTCGCCCTGAAGCTGGCCAAGGTGCCGAAAGAGGAGATCGACACCCGCGTCCGCAAGGCGGCTGCGGTGCTGGAGCTCGACAAGCACCTCGACAGCAAGCCCGGCCAACTGTCGGGTGGTCAGCGCCAGCGCGTCGCCATGGGTCGGGCCATCGTGCGCCAGCCGGCGGCGTTCCTGATGGACGAGCCGCTGTCCAACCTCGACGCCAAGTTGCGGGTCCAGATGCGGGCTGAGATCGCCGCCCTCCAGCGCGAGCTCGCCGTCACCACCGTGTACGTCACCCACGACCAGGTCGAGGCCATGACCATGGGCGACCGGGTGTGCGTGCTCAAGGACGGCTTCCTCCAGCAGGTCGACACGCCGCAGAACCTGTACGACCGCCCCGACAACGTGTTCGTCGCGGCGTTCATCGGCTCGCCGTCGATGAACCTGTACGAGGGTCAGGTCGCCATCAGCGGCGATGGAGGCGCGGTCACGATCGGCAGCCAGACGGTGGGGTTCGGACCCGAGGTGTTCGCCAAGCGCCCGGCCCTGCGCGGCTACGGCGACCGCCCGGTCATCGTCGGCATCCGCCCCGAGGACTTCGAGGACGCCGCCTTGGCCGCGAACTCGGTCTCCGACCGGCGGCTGCGGGCGCCCGTCACGCTCGTCGAGTCGCTCGGCTCGGAGATCATGGTCCACTTCTCGATCGACGCCCGCACCGTCGACTCCGGTGATCCGGACGCGCCGGAGGAGGCGGTGGGGGAGCTGCAAGCGAACGCCGTCGGGCGCTTCAACCCCCGCTCCACGGCGAAGATCCACGACACCATCGACATCGCCGTCGGGACCGAGAACCTCCACTTCTTCGACCCCGAGACGCGCCTCGCGATCTGGGAGTGACGGCCGCGAATTACGGGAGGGGGACGCCCTCGGCGGCTTGGACGATGGCGTAGACGTCCTGGCGGTCGAGGGTCACGTCCAGGGCCCGGAGCGACGACCTGATGCGCTCGGGGTTCTGGGTGCCGATGATGGCGATCGGTCGTGACGGGTGGGCGAGCACGAAGGCGACGGCCACGTCGGCGCGCGATACGCCCTCCCGCTCGGCGATGCGGTCGAGCTCGGCGAGCAGCTCGGGCGCCACGTCCCGGCCGGTGGCCAGGCGACCGCCGGCCAGTGGGCTCCACGCCAGCGGCGTGATGCCGTAGCGCATGCAGGCGTCGAGCGTGCCGTCGCGCAGCGGGTCGAGGTGCAGGGCCGAGTACTCGGGTTGGGTGCTGACGAGCGGGAACGGGAGGTGGGCCCGGAGCGCGTCGGTCTGCGCCGGAGTGTGGTTGGACACGCCGACCTCGGCGATCTTGCCCTCGTCGCGCAACGCGCTCAGCGTGGCGGCGACCTCCGCCGGATGCGTGAACAGATCGGGCCGGTGGACCTGGTACAGGTCGATGACGTCGACCTGCAGCCGCCGAAGCGACGCCTCGCACGCGGCCCGCAGCCCGTCGGCCGACGAGTCGTACGGGACGGGAGGGCGGATGCCACCCTTCGTGGCCAGGACCATCCGCTGACGCAGGCCTGGGGCGCCGTTGAGCACGCGTCCGAGGAGCTCCTCGACCTCCCCGAAACCCGTCCCGCCCCAGTCGAGCCCGTACACGTCGGCGGTGTCGATGAGGTTCAGCCCGGCGTCGAGGGCCGTCTCGATCAGGCCCTGGGCGCCCGCCAGGTCGTCGGTCGTGTACCGCCACTGGCCGTAGGCGATCGGCCCCACCGGCGGGAGCGATCCCAACCGACGGGGCTCGGCCCGGACGAGCGAGGTCACGGCCGGGTCGCGTCGCGCTCTCAGCCCTTGACGGAACCGGCGAGGAGGCCGCGGACGAAGTACCGCTGCAGCGCGAAGAACACGCAGACCGGCACGATCGCCTGGATGAACGCGGCCGACGGCAACAGGTACTCGTTGCGTCCGAAGTCGCCGGCCAGGTTGGCGATGCGGATCGTCGTCGGCACGGCGTCCGGGTTCGACCCCACCATCGTGTTGGCGATGAGGTAGTCGTTCCACGTCCACAGGAACTGGAAGATGGCGAACGCCGCCAGCACGGGGATCGACAGCGGCAGCACGAGCCGCCAGAACACGGTGAAGTGGTCGGCCCCGTCGATGCGGGCCGCCTCGAAGAGGTCCTTGGGCAGGCCCGAGATGTAGTTGTGGAGCAGGAAGATGGCGAACGGCAGGGCGAAGCCGGCGTGCGTCAGCCACACGGCCGTGGTCTGGCCCGCGAGGTCGAGGTCAGGGATCAACGTGATCGTCTTGTCGATGAACGGGAGCGTCAGGTGAGCGCCGCCGACGTAGAGCTGCAGCAGCGGGATGAGCGCCACCTGCAGGGGGATGGCGAGCAGCGAGACCGTGATGATGAACAGCCCCTTGCGGCCCCTGAAGTCGATCCACGCGAACGCGTAGGCGGCGAACGCGGCCATGGCGATCGGGATGACCGTCGCCGGGATGGCGATGGCGAAGGAGTTGAGCAGCGAGTCGCCGAGACTCACGGTGCCACTGGCATCCATCACCGTGCGGTAGTTCCCGAGCGTCAGATCGTCCAGCTCGCCGATGGCCTCCCACCAGCCCGACGCCCGTTGCGCGTCACGGGTCCGGAACGAGTTGACGAGCAGCCCGATCGTCGGGAGGCTCCAGATGATGACGATGATCCACAGGAACGAGGCCGGGATCCTGCGCAGGAAGCCGTAGACACGGTCGACGACGCCGCGCTGCGCGACGGGCGTGCTCCCGTCGTCGTAGCTCACGTCGCCGGGGTCGGTGAGCACCGGGGTGAACTGGCTCATCTCAGCCCTCTCTCTGCATCTTGCGGATGTTGAACACCATCACCGGCAACACCGAGACGAACAGGACCATCGCCAGTGCCGCGCCCCGACCGATGTTGAAGTTCGAGAAGGCCTCGTTGAACATGTCGTTGGCCAGGACCTGCGTGTCGAACTGGCCGTTCGTCACGACCTTGACGATGTCGAAGACCTTCATGACGATGACGATGAGCGTTGTCACGACGACGCCGATGGTGGTGGCGATCTGGGGCAGCGTGACGCGCCAGAAGATCTGCGATTGGGTCGCCCCGTCCACGCGGGCCGCCTCGAGCAGCTCGTCGGGCACGGCCTTGATGGCGGCCGAGAGGATGACCATGGCGAAGCCGGTTTGGATCCAGATGAGGATGACCATCAACCAGACGTTGTTGAACGGCGACTCCTGGACGAAGCCGATCGGGCTGGCCCGGACGACGCCGGCTTCGTTCTCGACGAACCCGCCGACACCGTCGGTGACGTAGCGGATGAAGAACCAGCCGAGCAGGAGGAGGAAGATCCCCGGCACCACGGCTGCGCCCCACTCGCGGCGCACGAGCGCCCGGGCCACGAGAACGAGCAGCCCGAGCAGGATCAGACCGAGCACGACGGCGATGATGATCGTCGGCAGGCCGCTGCCCGTGCTGAGGCGCCCGAGCCCGACCCAGACGGCGTTGAAGAGGCCGGTCTGCTCCTGGCTGGCGTCACGCGGCGCGTACACGAACCGCCAGATGACGGACGCGCCGACGAGGGAGATCGCCAGCGGCATGAAGATCAGGGACTTGGCCAGCTTCTCGTGCTTGGAGCGATCAGCGAGCACGGCGATGGTGAGGCCCATGCTCGTGGCCGCGAACACGACGGTGAGCACCCACCAGAGGTTGTTGGCGATCGTGCCGCGGAAGGCGGTGAACGCGGCGAAGGCGACGAAGAAGAAGCCGCCGAGCAGCGGGGCCATGGTCGGGTTGCCGAGCTCGACCGCCTTGCCGGTGCGCTTCTTGCTGACCGACCCGACGACGACGGCGATGGCGAGCAGCGGCACGCCGATCAGGAACAGCCGGCTGGTGAACATGTTCGTCCAGTCCTCTTGGTTCCACGTGTTGCGGTCCTGGAACGTCTCCGTGTAGTTCTCGAGACCGACCCACTCGGCCGAGGTACGGTCCTTGAACGAGAGGACCAAGGTGCGGATGGCGGGCACGACGAGCGTGGCGAGGATGAAGAGCAGGGCCGGTACGAGGAAGATGAACGACCGCGAGCCGGTGTCGATGCGGGCGCGGCGGACGGCGTCGGGGTTGCTGCTGAGCCCGTAGCGGGCGCCGAGCAGGGCCGCCGGCACGACACTGGCCACGAGCGCCTCGCCGACCGAGCCCGCTCCGATGTCGGCGCTCCCCCAACCGCCGAGGACGAAGCCGAGCGCGGCGCCGACCAGGAGGCCCGGAAGGGGGTTGCGCTTGCGCAGCGCCGCCAGGCCTCCTCCGACGGCGACACCGCCGACCGTCCACCCGATCAGCGGGCCGACGTCGATGGCCGGGTGGCTCGTCTCGCGGATCAGCAGGCCGATCGCCACGCCGATGGCGACGCCGGCGACGCTCGAGATGATGAGCCGCAGGCGGGGTTCGTTGGCCTGGACGAGCACGATGCCGAGCGCGCCCATGGCCACCATGGCCACAACGGGGAGCCAGATGAACTTGACGAACCCCCCGGTCTCAGGCGTCGTCGAGCCGACGGTCAACCGGTTCCCGGCCAGCAGCGCGCCGACGAGGAAGCCCGTGCTGGCGAAGATGATCGCGTTGAACACGCGCCAGTTGCGGCGGGCCTGGTTGAACACCAGGTTGGCGACGACCCAGATGCCGGCGCTGACGCCGATCGCGATGACCACCGCCAGCAGCGTCGAGATGACCTTGTCCACGAATCGTTACCCCCACAGTTGCGGCTCGTTGGCCGGCCTTCACTTTGGCACAACTGAAAACGTGATCGGGGCACTGGCGCGAGCGCCAGTGCCCCGATGGACGTTTGGGGTCCCGCAGGAGTCAGCTCACGGCCAGCTGTCCTCGATGTTGGCTGCCGCCTCCGCGGCGTCCTGGTCACCGTTCGCCGCGGACGTGCCCTCGCTCCAGAAGGAGCCGACACCGACCTCGGCCGGCATCAGGTCCGAGGCGTCGAACCTCGACAGGTCCGCGCTGTTGAGGATCTCCAGGAAGCCCTGCTCCAGCGGCTGGTACACCGCCGGGTCCTGACCCTGGGCCGCCGACAGGAAGCCGGACAGGCCGCCGTCGAGCTCCCGGGTCTGGATCTCCTGGCGCAGCTGGGCATAGCCCGGCGTCGCCATGTAGGCGAGGACGGCCATGGTTTCGGGGTTCTCGTCGAACGCGGCCGCGAACGTGCCGGCCGTCAGCACCGGTCGGTCACCGTTGATGTCCGGGAAGTAGAAGACGTCGATGGAGCCCTCCGCCCCGTCGGCGAACCCCGTGCCAGCGGGGAAGAAGCCGCTGAAGAACGACGCCTGGCGGTGCATGTAGCAGTCGCCGTTGACGAGCGCCGACGCGTTGGGCTCACCGAAGTTCGTGGCCGCGATCGTGCCACCGGAGGCGAACACGTTCTCCTCTGACCACACGTCGAGCACGGTCTGCATCGCCTCGGCGACACCGGGGTCGTCGAACGGGATCTCGTGGGCGACCCACTGGTCGTAGTAGTCGCCGCCCTGCTGGCGCAGCACCATCTCCTCGGTCCAGTCGGTGAACGTCCAGCCGGTGGCGTTGCCCGACTCGATGCCGACGCACAACGGCTTGCGGCCGTCGCCCTCGGCCTTCATCTGGTCGAGGAGGGCCGTGAACTCGTCGAACGTCTCCGGCACCGCGAACCCGGCGGCTTCGAACACCGACGGTTGGTACCAGACGATGGACTTAAGGTCGGTCTTCACGGGGACGGCGAACAGCTGGTCGTCGACCAGGCCGTAGTTCGAGTAGTCCTCGGCCCAGTACGTGCCGACGGCCTCCGCGGTGGCCTCGGCGAGCGGGAAGATGTTGCCGGCGCGGGCGAACTCGCCGAGCTTGCCAGGCTGCGGGAAGATGCCGATGTTCGGCGGGTTGCCGCCCTGGACCTGGGTGTTGATGTTCGCCTCCCAGTCGGCGTCACCGGTGAACGTGATCTCCATGCCGTTGGCGTCACCGAACGCCTTGAGCGACTCGTTGATGGCGATGACGGACGGGTCGTCGCGCTCGGAGCCGGTGATGGTGACCGACGTGCCCTCGAGCGCGGGGTCGACCGGGATCGATCCCATCGTCCCGGGCGGTTGGGTGTCGCCAGGCGGGGTCGTGTCGCCGGGCTCGGTGGTGCCGTCGGGCTCGGTGCCGGTGCCGGGCGAGGTGGTGGCGTCGCCCGGCGCTTCGGTGTCACCGCCAGTACCCGCGGTGTCGTCGTCGCCGCAAGCGGCGGCGAAGAGTGCGAAGGCGGCGGGTACGGCGGCGAGCCGCAGCCAGCGTCGTTTCATGTGGTTTCCCCCTGGGTCACGTTGTGTTGGGCGCCCGCCACTGGACCACGTCGTCGCGTTGGGGGCGAGGACACGGTAGCGCGCGCACGGCCGTTGGGCACCTCGGCGGGGCAGGCGCGGCGAGGGCCCCGGGATTCCGCCTCCGGGGCCCCTTCCGCGACCACCTGTGGTGCGACCACCTCGTCCTCCGCCGAGCGAGGGGAAGTCGACCGGGTTCCCGCGTCTGGTAACTGGACGCGCCAGACCCCCAAAGGGTTGAACCTCGAACGAGATTTCTTCTGGAACGTTGCAACCGGCGACGGGAGCCACGCGTCTCCTACGGGTGAACGGTGGTGGACACGAGCGAGCGGGCCGGCGGTGGCACACTGGCGCGCCCTCGCCCCGCGAGGCCGTGACATGGCTAAAACCGATCCACCAGCGACCGCCGCGCCCGGGCGCGGCTGGGACGAGTTCGCGGTGTTGTACGACGACTACAACACGCGGCTCTACCGCGTCGCGCTCCTGCTCTGCCACGGATCGGGGGCGATGGCCGAGGACGCCGTGGCCGAGACGTTCATCCGGTTGTACCGCGTGTGGTCCAAGGACGACCACGGGATCGAGAACTTCTTCGCCTACGCCCGTCGGGCGCTCGTCAACCACGTCATGGGTCAGTTCCGCAGCGAGACGGTGGCCGGCAACTACCGCCGGACCCAGCGCGGCGACGACCGCGGTGACCGCCCGATCGAGGATCGCGTCGTCGACGCCTCGACGACGTTCGAGACGCTCCGACAACTTCCCCCGCGCCAACGCACGGCCGTGGTCCTGCGGTACTACGAGGACCTCTCGTACGACCAGATCGCCACGGCGATGGAGGTGAGCGTCGGCACGGCCAAGTCGCAGGTGTCGCTGGGGCTGTCGCGGATGCGCCAGCTGATGGGGACGGCGACGTCATGACCGACTCCGGGCGGCCCTTCGGCCGGACGCCGTTCGAGGACGAGGTCGCCAACGC
>JACCUL010000139.1 GCA_013811855.1 Acidimicrobiia bacterium | reverse complement strand
CCGCTCGCTCGACCTGCCGGGCGAGGCGGCGCCGTTCCTGGCCGAGCTGCTCGCGGCGCCCGACAAGTTCGAGTTCGCCGGCGGCCGGGCCGGGCTCGACGAGGCGTCATGCGTGGTCGTGGTCAGCCGACTGGCCGTGGAAGGCGTGGTGTCTCCTGTCGCGGTTTGAGTGCGCCGTCGCCGCTCGCGACCGCGCCGAACCGGTCACGGCGACGGCGTCACGGGTCCGGGCCTGGCTGCTCGTCGAGGTGCACGGCGCGTGGGGACGTGACGCCGTCGCCCAGAGCGCGCTGGGACCGTACGCGCCACGGGTGTGGCGGGAGGCCGTGCGCCAGCGGGGCACCCGTGTCATCACGATCCGGCGCGACCTGCGCCGCCGACCCGAGCGGGACCTGCGGATGGTGTACGTGCGCCCGACCCGTCCCGGTGCCGGCCCCGGGCGGGCCGTGCGCCGCACGATCGACGATCTGGCGCGGGTGGTGCCGGCGACGGAGTGGCTCGCCAGCGGAGCGGAGCCCCACCCGTCGTGGGAGGTCGACGACGACGGCTACGTCCTCGTGTGCACCAACGGTCGTCACGACCCGTGCTGTGCCACGTTCGGCCGGCCGCTGGTGCGCCACCTGGGCGCGACCCGCTGGGCCGATCAGGTGTGGGAGTGCTCGCACATCGGCGGCGACCGCTTCGCCGCCAATGTCGTCCTGCTCCCCGACAGCCTCTACTTCGGGCACTGCGACGGTCCCGGTGTCGAGGCGATGTTGGCCGCGCACGACGCCGGTCGGCTGGACACCACCTCGTTCCGCGGCCGGTCGACGTTCACGACGGCGGAGCAGGCCGTCGAGCACGCGGTGCGGGCCGAGCTCGGGCTCGACGGGCTCGACGCCATCGCCGGGATGACCCGCACCGACGACGAGGGCGGCTTCGCCGTGGTGGTGCGCAACGCCGATGGCGAGCGCACGGTGCCCGTGGCGCTGCGGCGCACCGACGTCGCGGCGCCGACGCCGCTCACGTGCAAGGGCTCACCGGGCCAGCAGTACGCCCGGTTCGACGTGTCCCTGACGTCCCCGACCTGACCCACCTGGCGCGCTGAGTCCCATCCCGGGCTTCTGGGTGCGCTCGGTCCCGGATCCGGAACTGTCGGCTTCCAGATCGTGGGCGGTGCATCGTGACTACGGCGCCGGGATCGTCCAGTCGACGTCGCCGCCGTTGACCCGTCCGCGCACGTGGGCCTCGGCGTGACGGTCCCAGTCGTTCCATGTCATCGTCAAGCGACCGGTGGCCGCGCCGGACAGGCGCAGTCGAGCCGAGGCGTCGCCGGTCCAGCGGTCCCACGTCACCCGCCCGGCGACGTCGAGGTCGCGCACCCAACGCAGACCGTGGAGCCGGAAACCGACGTCGTCGAGACCGGTGGTCGTGAAGCGGCCACCGCGCAGGCCGACGCCCTCGCTGCCATACATCGACCACCACCTGGAGATCATGTCGCCGACCGTCTCGCCGGCCGCCGTGACGGCACGGGCGCGGACACCGGTGCCGAGACCAGGCGCCGACCGCACGTCGGCCAGCCGGCGGGGGAACTGGTCGACCGTGCGGATCTCGTTGTACTTCCGTGCGCACCCGAGGTCGTCGTCCGGTCCGCCCCGGTGCACGAAGCGCACGACGATCAATGAGGCGCAGCGGCGGTGGTCGGCGAGCGCGGTCACGTGGGCGACGTTGGCGACCTCGACGTACGTCGAGTCCGGAAAGTTGTCGGCGACGATGCGTGAGCCCTCGGCCGAGGTGATCGAGTCGAGGTCGCCCCCGAGCACGAGCACGGGCACGTCCGGATAAGCGATCGGCTCCGGCACGGGCGGGACCCACGACGACGGCGCCGGCCAACGGATGCACGAGCGGTACTCGGTCCACGGCGAGCTCGTCCACTCGCCGATCGTGAACGGGGCGAAGCCGTCGGGATCGGTGCGCCGAAGTTCGGCCACCGAGTCGCGGTACTGCTGTTGGCGGGAGTCGATCGGCGACCCGATGTCCCAGAGTTGTGGGTAGTCGTTGCAGATCACGACGATGTAGAGGCCCTCGGAGAACTCCCGCACCGGCCCGGCGTCACCCGGGACGTTCTGCTCCGACGCGATGCGCAGCAGCGGTCGGGCGTCGCCGTCGTCGAGCCACGCCCTCCCGGCGGCGTCGAGCTCCCGGTACACGCTGGAGCCGTACGTTGCCGAGGCCGCCAGGTAGGCCAGCATGCCGACGTCGACGGTGACCTCCTGGCGTTCGCCGTCGGCCGTCGGCGCCGTCCCCGCGAGCGGCTTCTCGGCCAGCGCGTCGGCCAGCTCGCGCAGGCGGGCGATGGGGTCGCCGCCGATCGCCGAGCACCCGGGATCGCGGTCGCAGACGAGCCCGAACGCCGTGACCATCGCCCGGTTGAGGTCGGGGTACCACGGGTCCTGGTCGGTCACCGGGTACGCCGCATCGAGCACGACGTGCGGCACCCGATCGGGGTGGTTGACGGCAAAGGACTGGGCGAAGAACGTGCCGTACGAGTCGCCGTACAGGTCGATGCGCTCGACGCCGAGCCGGTCGAGGACGGCGACCATGTCGTCGGTGGCGAGCGCGGTGCCCCACACGTCGCTCCGCGCGCCGAGCTGGCGTCCGCACTCTCCGACGGCGGCGATGTACGAGCCGCGGTAGCTCGGCAGGCGTCGGCAGTTGATGGCGTCGGAGGCGCCGGTGCCCCGGTTGTCGACGAGCAGCAGCTGGTGCGTGTCGAGCAGCGAGTGGAACAGCTCGAGGTAGTAGTCGCGGCTGGCCCGGGTCGAGTAGCCGGGACCGCCCTCGACGGCGACGATCGTGCCGACGGGGCGGTTCGGTCGCCGGGTTGCCCGGTACAGCTCGAAGGCGATCTCGACTGTGCCGGCCCCCGGCGCGCGCGGGTCGAGGGGGCGGGTGATCGAGCCGCAGCGGGCCCGACCACCGCCGCGGCACGGCACCAGCGG
>JACCUL010000071.1 GCA_013811855.1 Acidimicrobiia bacterium | reverse complement strand
GGCCCGCCCGCGACGCGGCCGGGCCCACATCGTCACCCAAGCCTGGGAACGGCTCGAGGACGTCTTCGTCGGGCTCGGCTACGAGATCGCCGAAGGGCCCGAGATCGAGACCGATTGGCACAACTTCGAGGCCCTCAACATGCACCCCGGCCACCCGGCGCGCAGTGACTTCGACACGATGTTCGTCGAGCACGCCGGCGCGCCGCCCGGCCGCACCGTGCTGCGCACGCACACGTCCCCAGTGCAGATCAGGGCGATGCTCGAACGGACGCCGCCGATCCGCATCATCGCCCCGGGCCGGGTGTTCCGCCGGGACACCCCCGACGCGACACACATGCCCGTGTTCCACCAGATCGAGGGGCTCGTGATCGACCGGGACATCGGTCTCGCCGACCTCGCTGGGACGATCGAGGCGTTCACCCGCGCCTTCTTCGGCGAGGGCTTCACGTCGCGCTTGCGGCCGAGCTACTTCCCGTTCACCGAACCGTCGGCCGAGTTCGACATCCGCACGCCGAGCGGCCAGTGGCTCGAGCTCGGCGGCAGCGGTGTCGTGCATCCGTCGGTCCTGCGGGCCGGCGGCATCGACCCCGAGGAGTGGAGTGGGTTCGCGTTCGGCTTCGGCATCGACCGCATGGCGATGGAGCGCCACGCCGTCGGCGACCTCCGTGAGATGTTCACCGGTGACGTCCGCTTCGCGGAGCAGTTCTCGTGAGGCTGCTCGTTTCCTGGCTGCGCGAGTACGTGGCGCTGCCAGCCGACATCGACGTCGACACCCTCGCCGACACGTTGGTGGGGTTGGGTCTGAAGGTCGAGGACGTCATTGACACGGGCGGCGTGCCCGGTGTGGTGACGGCGAAGGTCGTGCGCACCGAGAGACCGCCGGACGCGGCGAAGGTGCAGCGGGTGTGGGTCGACACCGGCGACGGGACGGCGCGCCACGTATGGTGCGGCGCGTTCAACTTCGCCGTCGGCGACGTCGTCCCACTCGCCGCCGTCGGCACGACGATGCCGGACGGTCAGACGATCAGCCGCCGGGCCATCCTCGGCATCGACTCGGAGGGGATGCTCTGCTCGGCGCGTGACCTCGGCCTCGGCGACGACCACACCGGAATCCTCGTGCTCCCCGGCGACCTACCGCTCGGCGTGCCGTACGCCGCGGCGCTCGGCCGGCGCGACGAGGTCGTGCTCGACGTCGAGATCACCCGCAACAGGCCCGACGCCTGGTCGTACGTCGGCGTGGCGCGCGATCTGGCGGCCAAGCTCGGCGTGGCGTTCACGCCGCCGACGCCGCCCCTTCCCGAACCCGCCGGCGACGCGGCCGACGTGAGGGTCGACATCGTCGACGGCGATCGGTGCGGACGGTTCACGGCGACGGTGCTCTCCGGCATCGTCGTCGGTCCGTCGGCGTCGTGGATGGCCGACCGTCTGACGGCGGGCGGCATGCGACCGATCAGCAACGTCGTCGACGTCAGCAACTACGTGATGCTCGAGCTCGGCCAACCGAACCACCCGTACGACGTCGCCACGCTGGGCGGTCACGGGTTCCGCATCCGGACGGCGACCGAGGGCGAGCGGCTGACGACCCTGGACGACGTCGACCGGGCGCTCGACGCGAAGGACCTGCTCATCTGCGATGCCGACGATCGGCCGATCGGGCTGGCCGGGATCATGGGCGGGGCCGACACGGAGATCGCCGCCGGCACGACGACGGTGGCGCTCGAGATGGCGTGGTTCGCGCCAATCCCGATCGCCACGACGGTGTCACGGCTCAACCTCCGCTCGGAGGCCTCGGCCCGGTTCGAGCGGGGGGTCGACGCCTACGGCATCGACCGGGCGATCGCCCGCTTCGTCAAGTTGCTGGCCGAGACGTGTCCGGACCTGCGGGTGCACCCGGGCGGGGTCGACGCCCGAGGCGCCGGATTGCCGCCGCGGGAGCGCACGTGCACGGTCCGCACGCACCAGGTCAACCGTATCCTCGGCGGGACGACGCTCGAGGAGGACGAGTGGCCGGCGCTCATTGAGCCGATCGGCTTCGCCGTCTCCGGCTCCGGGCCCGACCGCACGGTGGAGCTGCCGTCGTGGCGACCCGATAGCACCGAGGAGGTTGACGTCATCGAGGAGGTCGGCCGGCTGTACGGCTACGACAGGGTCGGGGTACGGGCGCCCGTCGCCAGCTCACCTGGTCGGCTGACGCCGAGCCAGCGCCGGCGGCGCCGGCTGCGCGATGTGCTGCAGGGTCTCGGCATCACCGAGGTCATGCCGAACCCGCTCCTGACCTCCGACCTGCAGCGGCGGGCCGGGCTGGACGGCGAGGCGCTCCGCGTCAGCAACCCGATCGTGGCCGACGAGGACGTGCTGCGGACGTCGTTGCGCCCGGGCCTGTTGCGGTCGGTGGCCTTCAACGCGTCGCACCGCCGGCCCGGTGTCGCGCTGTTCGAGATCGGGCACGTGTACCCACCAGGGCCGGGTGAGCTGCCCGACGAGTACGAGGCGCTCGGCGTCGTGCTCGCCGGCGAGGAAGCACCGGCGGCGGTGACGGTGTGGCGGGAGATCGCGCTGGCCATGGGCATCGGCGCCCGCATCGACCAGAGCCGGGTGGCGGCCGGACTGCACCCGACCCGCTCCGCCACGCTCGTCGCCGGGCGCGATGTCATCGGGATCGTCGGCGAGATCGCCCCGGAGGTGCTCGAGGCGTTCGAGATCGCCGAGCGCGTCGCCGTGCTCGAGCTCGACCTGCGGGCCGTGGTGGACCACGACCCCAAACCGGCGCGGTGGACGCCGACCAGCCGGGCGCCCTCCAGCGATCTCGACTTGGCGTTCGTGCTGCCCGACGACGTGCCGGCCGAGAAGCTCTACAAGGCCATCCGGCAGGGGAGTGGGCCGCTCCTCGTGGGGCTGGAGCTGTTCGACGTCTATCGCGGCCCCGGTGTCCCTGCCGATGCCCGCAGCCTGGCCTTCCGCCTCCGCCTGCAAGCCGCGGACCGCACGCTCACCGACGCCGACGTCGCCGACGTCCGCAACCGCGTGACGGCAGCCACGACGAAGCTCGGCGCCACGCTCCGCACCGGCTGACCACCCGGGCGGCGCCGAAACGCTCAGTTCGCGGCGAGGTCGTCGGGGGCGCTGGCCAGCCACGCGAGGCGGCCCGGTTGGCGGCGCAGGACGGTGCGCCACAGCTCGTCGGGGTGGTCGGTGAAGACATCCGACGGGACGGGGTCGAGCACGAGCCAGGCACCGGTCTCGATCTCCCCTTCGAGCTGACCCGGGCCCCAACCGGAGTAACCGCGGAACACGCGTAGCTGGCTGATTGTCGTGGCGACGAGGGCCGGGTCGGCGGAGAGGTCGGCCGACGCGATCTCCGGCGTCAACGGCGCCAGGTGGCCTGACTCGTCGGCCTCCGCCGTGGTTCGAGCCAGGGCGATCAGGGCGTCGGTCTCGACGGGGCCGCCGGCGAACACGCATGCCGGCTCGCGCTGCAGGTCCGACCAGGCGTCGAGCGGGCCGGTCAGCTCCTCCTCGCTGGGCCGGTTGATGACCAGGCCCAACGCGCCCTCGTCGTGGTGCTCCAGGACGTAGACCACGGTACGATCGAAGTTCGGATCGTCGAGTGGTGGTGTGGCCAGGAGGAGGCGGCCCTTCGTCGGTACCGAACCCGGAATCACCCGGCCATTGTGCCGGTTGTACCACCCCTCCCCGCCATCGCCCGTTCGGGCGCAACGGCAGCGCACTGTGAAAGGCTGGTCAGCACGTGAGGTCATCTGGTGGCGGTCTGATCCGCACCGTCATCGTCGGCGGCTTCATCGTCGTCGGTCTGTACGTCGCCGCGTCGTACCTCGGTTGGAGCCTGCCGTTCCAGACCACCGAGAAGGACCACTCCCCGCCGCCGATCCTCACCGAGCTCCGTGAGCTGTCGGACTTCCACGCCGCCCAGGCCGAGTTCGAGGTCGTCATCGACGAGGAGGACGACGTGCGCTTCCTGCCCCAGGCCGTCGCCGGCGAGCGGGTGCAGTTCGTCTCCGTCGGCACGGTCGACGCCGTGATCGACATCAGCACGCTTTCGAGCACGGCCGTCCACTTCGATCCCGAGAACAACTCGGCCGTCGTATACCTGCCGCGGCCCGAGATCGCCGAACCGGTCATCGACCACGAGCAGAGCCACGTGATGAACCGCGACCGCGGCCTGTTCAACCGGATCGGTGGGATCTTCACCGACAACCCGACGGCCGAGCGTGACCTCTACCTCGCCGCCGAGGCGAAGATGGCCGCGGCGGCGGCGCAGACCGGGCTGGTGGCGATGGCCGAGCAGAACGCCGAAGACCTCCTCGAGCCGATGATCCGCAACCTCGGTGTCGACACCGTCGACGTGCGCTTCTACGACGGTGACAACCCGCCGAAGTGCAAGGGCGGCGAGTGCAGCTAGGCAGGCGCCGGATTGGGATATTGACAATAGTTGTGGATTCTGCTAACTATTTTGGTAATGGCGCAGAACGTGGATGTCCCGGTCGACAAGCTCTTCGACGCCCTTGCCGACCCGACGCGCCGCTCCGTCATCGAGTTGCTGGGGTCCGGGCCACGCCGCGCAGGTGAGTTGGCTGCCGCTGCCGGGACATCTCCGCCGACGATGAGCCGGCACCTTCGAGTGCTCCTTGACGCTGGTGTCATTGGCGACGAGCGGCTTCGAAGCGACGCTCGGGCGCGGGTGTTTCGATTGCGGCCGGAGTCGATGACGGCCGTGCACGCTTGGCTCGATCAGATTCAGGCGCGCTGGGACGAGCAGTTGGTGTCGTTCAAGCGCCACGTTGAACGGAGGACCGAGGGATGACCGAGTCTCGCTCAGTGACATCGTCGGTCGAGGTCGCCGCCGACCCTGCGACCGCGTTCAGAGTCTTCACCGAGGAGGTCGACTGCTGGTGGGTCCAGGGGCCGATCAACTTCTATGACTCCTCGCGGGCCTACGCGACGCGAATCGAGCCCGGGGTCGGCGGACGCATCGTCGAAGTCTACGACCCCTCGAATGAGGACGGGCTGGAGCTCGCACGCATCACGGCGTGGGAACCAGGCACGCGCGTGGCCTGGCGGAGCTCGCTCGACGACGTCGACATCGACGTCCAATTTGACGAGAGCGAAGGCGGCACCGTCGTCCGCGTTCAGGCCAGAATCCCCGAGGACGGCGCCGATCGGGGCGGCACCTCGTGGGTCCGCATGACGCCCGTCTGGTTCGGCGACTGGTTCACCAAGCGCGACCACGCTCCCCGCGAGCCGCTCCGGCTAGCGCGGCTGGCCATCGGCATCCACTACACCAAGCCCGCCACGGCAGCGCGGTGGCTGCGAGACGTATTCGGATTGGAACCCGCCGGCAACATCCCCGACGCTGACACCGACGACGAGCACACCTGGATCGAGTTCCACGTCGGCCACTGCTCGCTGATGGTGTTCGCACGAACAGGCGACGTCGCCGAAAATGCACCGCTGACCCACACGCCATGGGTGTTCGTTGATGACCTCGACGCGCACTACACCCACGCCAAGGACAGCGGTGCGCGCATCGTTCACGACATCTGGCAGCACGGAGCGCGTGCCTACGATGCCGCCGACCTCGAAGGCAACCGCTGGACGTTCGCCCAGGCCAGCCCCTTGATGCGTTGAGCCGTCGACCCACTGCGAGCGTGAGTGGGGGAGGCCGTCGCCTTGTCACGTCGCGGTCCGCCGTTGGGCCGCGGCTTGGTCTGCGTGCAGGGTCCGGGGGGCAAAGACCCCATCAAGCGCTCCACGACGAAGGAGATACGCATGCCGGCCGGCTACGTCATCGCCGAGAGCGTCCGAGTGGGAGCCCGTCTGGAAGGCTTCTCCTTCACGCTGATCAGAGTTGAGCGGCACCTGATCGAGGATGCGACGACCGATCAGCCGTCGGTGTGGACGATGATCCACTTCGAGTTCCCCGAGCACGAGGCGGAACGCCTGGCCGATGCCTTGGCGGAGGTGCTCGACGGCCCGTGGTATGCCAACTTCGACTCGGACGGTGACACGTTCGTCATCTTCCCCAGCCGCGTTGTGCGGTACCGGCGCGAAGACGACGCCGCGCGGGCCGAGGCCGAGGCGTACGCCCGCACACTCGGCATTCCCGACGACCAGCTCGACTGGTAGCGGAGCAGCTCATCGAAACCCGACCGGACCGGCAACGACGCTCGCGCCTCCACCAGCCGCCGCGCCTCCACCTCGTGGACAGCCCCGAAGGGAAGCGCTACGAGCTCTTCATCTGTGTCGAGTGCGAGATGGTGACACCGCATGCCCGAGAGGTCCGCGCCGTCCGACCGAGCGTGCCGCTCCAGCAGTGCACACGGACGGACTCGGGTCTGGCTCGACGGCGGGTAATGAGCAGCGTCACGCGCCGCGGGCTCCGGCCCGGTCAGCGCGTGCGCAGCACCGTGACGGCGAAGTCCGCCTGATCGTGCCACGGGC
>JACCUL010000028.1 GCA_013811855.1 Acidimicrobiia bacterium | reverse complement strand
TCGACGTTGCAGCCGACGTACACGGCGCCCGATCCGGCCCGCACGGCGGCGCCGACGAGGAAGCCGGAGTACGGAGCGTGGGCGTTGCGCTGCACGGCGATCGCCGCCGCCAGCAGTTCGGCGACGTGGTCGCTCACTGGTGCAACGTCCAGTACGCGCACGGGTCCGAGTCGGCGATCGCAGCCGGGCACCAGTGACCGCTTCGCCGCAGGGCGGCGACGAAGAACGCACCATGCCACCCGAGCTCGCTCCGCTCGCTCACTCCTGCAACGTCCAGTACGCGCACCGTTCCGACTCGGCGGTCGCAGCCGGGCACCAGTGCGTGGGAGGTGAACGTCTCATAACAGGTCGAGGACGTGGACGGCCAGCTCGTCGAGCTCGCCCGGCTCGACTCGCAGCTCCGGGGTCGACGGCGCCTCGTACGGGTCGTCGATGCCGGTCATGCCGGTGAGCTCCCCGGCCCGCGCCTTGGCGTAGAGGCCCTTCGGGTCGCGCTGCTCGCAGAGCTCCAGCGGGGTGTCGACGAAGACCTCGACGAACCGCAGGCCGGCCACCTCGTGCGCGGCGCGCACTCGATCACGGTCGGCGCGGTACGGGCTGATCACCGGCACGAGCACGACGAGGCCGGCGTCGGCCATCAGCCGCGCCACCTCACCGACCCGGCGCACGTTCTCGGCCCGGTCCTCGGCGGAGAAACCGAGATCGCCGTTGAGGCCGTGGCGGACGTTGTCGCCGTCGAGCACGTACGACGGCCGACCGGCGTCGGTCAGCGAGCGGCTGACGGCGTCGGCCAGCGTCGACTTGCCCGAGCCCGAGAGACCCGTGAACCACACCGTGGCGCCGACGACACCGAGGCGCTCCCAGCGATCGGCACGCTCGACCGTCAGGGCCTGCCAGACGACGCCGGGACTGACCCGCCCACTCATCCGCCGCTGGTGCGGAGCATGCCGCCGGCGACGGTCAGGTTCGTCGACTCGTCGATCAGCACGAAGCTGCCGGTGACGCGGTTGCGGCGGTAGTCGTCGGCGAACAGCGGCGCCGTGGCCCGCAGCGTGACGCGGCCGATCTCGTTGAGTACCAGCTCCGTGGCGTCGGCGTCGCGGTGCAAGGTGCTGACGTCCAGCCGGTAGCGCAGGTCGGTCACCATCGCCCGCACGTTCCTGGTCGTGTGCTTCAGCGTGTAGATGCGCCGCATCTGCAACGGCGCCGTCGAGTCCATCCAGGCGATCATCGCGTCGAGGTCCTGGCTCGGCTCGGGGTGGTTGTGGGGCCGGCAGATCATGTCGCCGCGAGAGATGTCGATGTTGTCCTCGAGCACCACTGTGACGGCCATCGGCGGCCGGGCCTCGTCGACCGAGCCGTCGGCGGTGTCGATGCGGGCGATGCGCGATGTCAGTCCCGACGGCAACACGAGCACGTCGTCACCGGCGCGCATGGCGCCAGCGGCGACGGTGCCAGCGTAGCCGCGGTAGTCATGGTGCCCCGAGCGCTGCGGCCGGACGACGTACTGCACCGGGAAGCGGACGTCGATGAGGTTGTCGTCGCTCGCCGTGTACACCGTCTCCAGGTGGTGCAGCAGTGTCGGCCCCTCGTACCACGCCATGTTGGTCGAGCGGTCGACGACGTTGTCGCCCTCGAGCGCGGAGATCGGGATGAACGTCACGTCGTGCAGCTCGAGGCGGCTGGCGAAGTCGGTGAACTCGTCGCGGATCTCGTCGAACCGGCCCGGGTCGTGCCCGACGAGGTCCATCTTGTTGATGCAGATGACGAGGTGAGGCACGCCGAGCAGCGACACGAGCAGGCTGTGGCGGCGGGTCTGCTCGACGACGCCGTGGCGGGCGTCGACCAGCACGATGGCCAGGTCGGCCGTCGACGCACCGGTGATGGCGTTGCGCGTGTACTGGATGTGGCCCGGACAGTCGGCGATGATGAACGTCCGTGCCGGCGTCGAGAAGTAGCGGTAGGCCACGTCGATGGTGATGCCCTGCTCGCGCTCGGCCCGCAGGCCGTCGGTCAGGAGGGCCAGGTCGACATAGTCGTTGCCGCGCCGTTTGCTGACCGCCTCGATGTGCTCGAGCTGGTCCTCGAAGATCGACTTCGAGTCGTGGAGCAGACGGCCGATGAGCGTCGACTTGCCGTCGTCGACGCTGCCGACCGTGGCGAACCGCAGCGGCGGCCGGAAGTGTTCGGTCACGAGTTACTCCTCCGGTGCG
>JACCUL010000018.1 GCA_013811855.1 Acidimicrobiia bacterium | reverse complement strand
GCGCTGTCCACGCGCCGCGTCGTGGTACACGGCCGAGCGCATCAGCGGATGCCGGAACGAGATCCGCTCGTCCTCGATCAGCACGACGCCGCCGTCCTCGGCCGCCACCAACTCGCGCAGCCCGCTGCCCGTCGCCCGCAACGCCTCGAGGATGCGATCGAGCCGCCCGTCGGGCTCGGCGGCGGCCACGACCAGCGCGCCACGTACGTGCGGAGCGAGCCGATCGACGACCAGGTCGACGACCCGCTGGCCGGAGGCGCCGATGGGGAGCGGATCGGGCAGCTCGGCGCGGCCGGCCCGCTGATCGGCGTCGAGCAGGCCGGCCGCCTCGACGAGCACGAGCGGGATCCCGCCGCTGACCGACACGAGGTGGCGGCGGACCTCGGCACTGGTCACCCCGACGTCTTGGAGGATGCCCGCCGCGGTCGCCTCGCCGACGGGGTTGAGCAGGCGGATCGGGCCGGTGTCGGTGCCGTCGGACCCCGGCCGGCGGGTCGACACGACGAGCACCCGCTCCAGCTCCAGCCGCCGGGCGATGTACGCCAGCGTGCGGCGCGTGGGGACATCGATCCAGTGGGAGTCGTCGACGAGCACGACGACCGGCCAGCGCTCCGCGGCATCGACCAGCAGGTCGCGGGCGGCGAGAGCGACGGCGAACTCCTCGACCCGACCCTCGGGCGCACCGACCAGCGCCAGCGCCGAGCGCATGGCCTCGGAGCGGGCCGGCGGGAGCTGGTCGAGTCGGCCGAGGAAGTCGGCGAGCAGCGTGCCGAGCGCCGACCAGGCCATCTCGACCTCCGCCTCGACGCCAATCAGCCGGATCAGTCGGGCGCCGGGGTGGAGCCGAGTGGCCATGTCGGCGAACCGGTCGAGCACGGCGGTCTTGCCGATCCCGGCCTCGCCGACCAGCGTGATGGACTCGCCATAGCCCGCGGCGGCGCGGTCGAGGAGCGCGCCGAGCAGGTCGAGCACGGGCTCCCGGCCCCGCAGAGCCGGGCGGTCGGGGTCCTCCTGAGGTTCCGTCATCGCATCATGTCCGAGCACGGGGTACCCCCGATGCAAGGGGCGCCGCCTGGCGGCATCCTACGAACGTCCACGACCTGGAGGAAACATGGGGGCGGGCGCCCGACTTGCAGAAGAACGTGGCCGCTGGCCCGTCCATTGGCAGCTCGCCGACCTCGAGCGTCAGAGCGAGCAGCTCATCGCGGCCCTCGATCCCGAGGAGCAGCTGCAGCTCGCCGTGCCGGCACTCGCCCTCGAGCTCGATCCCGGGATGGCCATCGTCGTCGGCGTCACCGATCGCCGGCTGCTGGCGGCGGGGACCGGCCTGCTTGTCGACGAGCCCGCGCCGCCGTCCGAGGGCTGGGCCTCGAGCGCCGGGATGCGCGCCACCCTGGCCGAACGGGGCATCACGCTGGACCTCGACGAGGCCGCGGCGACGCCCGTGTGGGCACCGTTCGGTCCGCCCGTCGGCGGGCTCTGAGACCAACGGCGCCTCAGCGGCGCCGGGCCCGCAAGAGGGCCGTGACGGCCTGGCCGTCGGCTCGTCCCTTGGACGCCTTCATCACCGCCCCGACGAGCGCCCCGGCCGCCTTGTCCTCGCCGGCCGAGTACTTGGCCCAGGCGCCGGCGTTGGCGGCGATGGCTTCGTCGACGAGCCTCTCCAGGGCCTCGGCGTCGAGCGCTTCGAAGCCCATCGACGCGGCGACGGCCGCAGGGTCGCCGTCGCCGTCGGCGACGAGGCGGGCGAGGATCTGCTTGGCCTGGGTGGCGGTGACGCGCCGGTCGAGCTCCAGGCGGGTCAGGGCGGCGAGGGCGGCGGCGGGCACGGCCGGGGTCGGGCCCTGGTCGGCGTATGCCTCCTTGACGTGGATCAGGGCGCGGGCGGAGTCGCCACCGGCGGCGACGGCATCGTGCACGTACTGCTCCTGACCCCGATCGACCACCACCATGACCGATTCGGCGTCGGCGGCGGCGCCTGTCAGCGCGGCCAGCTCGGCCCGGCGGGTGCCGGGCAGCGGCGGCAGGGCGTCGCGGACCGCCCGCACCCACGATTCGTCGGGGTCGAGCGGGACGAGGTCGGGCTCCGGGAAGTACCGGTAGTCGTCGGCGTCCTCCTTCGTCCGCAGCGTGTGGGTCCGCCCGTCGGTCTCGTCCCAGTGCCGCGTCTCCTGGCGGACCACGTCACCGGCCTCGATGAGATCGGTCTGGCGGCGGACTTCGTAGTCGATGGCGCGGCCGAGCGAGCGCATGGAGTTGAGGTTCTTGACCTCGCACCGTGTGCCGAGCGGCTCGCCGGGCCGGCGCACGCTGACGTTGGCGTCGACGCGCATCGACCCTTCCTCCATCTTGGCGTCGGAGGCGCCGACGGCCACGAGGATGGCGCGCAGCTCGGTGACGTACTGGCGGGCCTGCTCCGATGTGCGCAGGTCCGGTCGGCCGACGATCTCGACGAGCGGCACACCGGCGCGGTTGAAGTCGATCAGCGACGAGTCGCTGCCGTGGATGCGCCCGCCGGTCCCGCCGGTGTGCGTCGACTTGCCGGTGTCCTCCTCCAGGTGGGCCCGCTCGACGCCGATGCGGGTGCCGTCGGGCAGGTCGAGCCAGCCGTCGACGTTGAGCGGCACGTCGTATTGGCTGATCTGGTACGCCTTCGGCATGTCCGGATAGAAGTAGTTCTTGCGGTGGAACACGCACGGCTGGATGCGGCAGTTGAGGGCCAGGCCGATGCGCATCGCCAGCTCGACGGCCTGCCGGTTGAGGACGGGCAGGGCGCCGGGCAGACCCAGCGTGACGGGATCGATGTTCGTGTTCGGCTCGTCACCGAACCGATTGGGACTGCCCGAGAACAGCTTCGTCACCGTCGCCAGCTCCGCGTGCACCTCCAACCCGATAACGAGCTCCCACGGCGTGCTGTCGCTCATCAAGCCCTCCGTTC